>JADGFE010000056.1 GCA_016744085.1 Kiritimatiellales bacterium
CCCGCTTAATCAGGGGATGGAGTCTTACGAACCGCCAAGTGCGGAGCCGCATGCTTGGTGGTGTGGGGAGAGGGAGCTAAACACTCCCTCTTACCCGATGTACGCCCGTCATGGGCGCAAACTAATGGGGTTAAAGTCCCCTGCGCGTAGTCCTGCTTATGTGTAACTTCTTTCATGAAGTGAAACGTTAGCTAAAGCGCTAGACGAAATCAACTGCGATTCCGCGAGGAGTTGTGGAGAGGAAGATGGAGATCAAAACTGTGAAAAGGGTGAAAAGGGGTCAGCCGATGAATTTAAGAATCAAGGGTTTTTGCTGATGAATTGAAACGGGTGGTGGTGAGGTTTTCTAAGATTCATCGGCTGACCCCTTTTCAAGGTTCTTATTCATATTCCGTATTCTAGTTTGCGGCATCCGTCCGGCTGATTTTGTTGCCCAACCAGAGCGGCTAACATTATACAAACTCCGCCTAGTAGTTTTTACTACTTATTGTGGGGGATATCCCTACACACATTCTTTTAATAAGAATGGGATTGCGCCAATCTTTACTGTCGGCGATTATGACATGTGTCAGTGGGTGAAAATTAAACAGGGGTTATCATGAAAACGCATGTTTCTATTCTGGCGGTATTGCTGGTTGGTTTGTTCCAAAATAATTCCTTTTCTACTAAGGATAGTTCTTCTGAAATTGTTATTACATCGGTCGATCAAGCTGATGCGTTAGTGCGAGCTACGCAAGAACAATTCTGGCAGCTGTTTCCTCCATCGGATGATTGGCTGTACGTCCACTCTGAAAAAAAAGTCCGCCCTGTCATCTGGAGTTCCGGGTGGCCGAATGTGCTCAAAAAACAAATGTATGCGGAAATGCGTGCCGTTAACGGCAACCTCTATCCCGTCTATACATTATGGGCGGAGGCCGACCGAATTTCTGGAGACCTGACCTACTACAACATGTTTGGCCAACCCGTATGGATCAGCTCGGCTCCCCTTGGATATACGCCGCTAAGCCCGGTGTTGGATCGCTACGGTGTAAAGATGATCGATGAACTGTCGGAATCTCAGCAGGAATTCAACGCATCATCGATTGGACTCGAACTTCAGCTTATACCGGACGGGTTTCAGGAACCCTATGAGCAGGATGTCGTTCTGGAACGGCAGGCGATAACACTATCTTCCCAACCCATGATGATGGCTATGTCGGCACCTCCACCACCTGGAGGAACCTCAACAAATAGCAGTGGAGGCGGAGGTTATCAGACGGCCTCGGTTGATTATGGCGATGATCTGTATCTTGATCAGAACCTTTCCCTAAGTGAAGACGGCTGGCTCGACATTCACAACGCTGAAATTGGTCAGGAATACGAAATCTATTACACATACAATCTCCAGTACGTGCCGTTTGACACAAATACGCCCAGCTATTATACCGCTTGGCCTGCAAAAATCGGTCTGATTGGGGAGAGTGACGGAGTTGCCTACTGGAGTGCGCCACTTGTTGGAGAAAATGCTCTGAATAGAGCGGCAGCATTTTTCCGTGCCTATGAATTTTCCGACTCAGACGGGGATGGTCTCAGCGATATATACGAGTTGATGATCACTAAGACGAGCCACACGAATGCGATGAGTGTTACCGCAGGTGTGCTTGACAGTGACTTGGATCAGGATAGTGACGGACTAAGCAACTATGAGGAATACCTGGGTCTAGGCAAGGATGTTTATACCCACCCACGAATTCCCGATACGGATAACGACAACAAGAACGATGATGTTGATCCATGGCCAATGGATGGGGCTGGAGCCGAGGACACTGACCGCGACCGCATGCCTGATGTTCTATACCAAAACCGAACTTCAACCAGCTATCCGATGTTAATCGCTGATCTGGACGACGACAATGACCGCTTCTCTGATCTGGAAGAAAATGCTATGGGGTCGGACAGTAAAGATCCGACAAGCCCTGGTAGCTACGCTTATTTAGACACAGACGGCGACGGCCTTTACGACTGGGAAGAAACTGAAATATACAACTCCTCCATCAGCAACCCCGACCATGACGGGGACGGTATAGGAGACGGATACGAGGAGAAGGTTCTCGGCAATTCCGCGACATCTCCCAATAGCTATACACAGGCGGAGAAAGATGCCTATGCGGCAGTTTCGGTCGATGTTGATCTGGATGGAAAGCCGGAATGGATTGAGGGTACGGATTCCACGAATCCGAATGATGGTTTGGATTTTTCAGTAAACATTTTCTAAGGGGATAAGAATGAAAAAAAACACTTGGATGGTATTTTTTGGAATGCTGATTTTCGTTGCACAGGTTGATGCAACTGGGATCAAACACCGGCGACATAATTCGAAAGCGCATTCAGTACATTCTGAAAGTACGGAAAATGAGGAAGATTATGATCCGAGTCATTTTGAGTACACTTGGACATTTTTGGCTCCCATGGAAGGACGCAAGGTTGCGTTGAACGGGATGCCGATGGCGGGTTCTCCTCCGGAAACAAACGCGGATTCGGATTATTACCGGGAGGAAACCTCGCTGGACGCATGCTCCATGGATGTGCAGCACAGTGTAACAGACATTCATATTCCGGTAGGTTCCGACCATATGGCTCTTGAGGTACGCCGGACGCTTACACAGGAAATCTGGGGACAGGATGGGCTGGAGCCGGATCTGCGTCCTGACAAGCCATTCGGTAAAGGTTGGGGTTCCAACATAGCCCCATCCATTTACTGGTCACGCGGATGGTTTGGTGATGGCCATCTTTACGTGACCGATCATACGGGACAGCAATACAACTTTTACATGGCTAATGCCAGTAGTATACCGTATCCGGTGGCGCATTCCGGCCAGTCGGCCATGGATATGCTCCGGACACGCCTTGTGCGCAATGGCAACGGCACTTACACACTCTCCTTGCCCAATGGAACGGTGCTGAATTATTCCGGCTTTTTCATCACGAAGCAGACCCAGCGCGATACGTCGAGTGGTACAATTTACCGCTACCATGAATTCGCCCGCCTGTGGAATGTAGAAGACCGACACGGCAACCGACTGGACTATTCCGGGGGCATTGGCACCTGCATCCCGACTTCAATTACTGCGTCCCCGTCCGGGCTGTCCCTGACGATTTCGCAGAGCAATGGCCGCGTGGACTCCATTACTGATCCAAACGGAAATACTGTTCAATATAATTACGATGGAAGCTTTGAGAGCATGGATGATGACGACTTAGGAGCCACCATCCGTTCCGACGATGAAAACTGGGACGCGTCATACAGCTATGAGTACGGCTATTGGCCTTCAGGTAAGACTGTACTTTCCGAGGTGGAGCGTGAAAATGGTGCGACAACCGAATACCGCTACTGGTTTCTGACGGAGGAGGACTACCGTTTCTTCCACGAAGACGACGACGGGGCTATGTATCCCAATGGCATGTTCTACATCAACGGCAACAGCTGGAAAGATGCCGAGGATCAGCATCATCTTTGCATTCGCTCCATCACAGATGCGAATGACAACGCTCATTCATTCCGCTTCCAGAATCGTTTTCAGCGGCAGGCCTCCAGCTTTTACGACTCTGACTGGTCGGGCAACGGGGAATATGGCCGGGTTCCGGTTTACCGTCTTGGCGTACCGCGTTTGCTAACTTCGGTCGAATTGCCGGACGGGGAAGATGTAACACTAAGCAGGACGAAGGATTTCACAACACTCTACAAGAGCAATGGTGCCATCCCGAACGGCTATGTAGGATATCAGCATAATCTACAAACCTGTGTATCAGATTCGGTAAAAACGCGCATCTACGATGCCCAGAATACCGCATGGACTTATGAATATGAGATCGAACCCTATGGCACCTTTACGAGTCTGCGGCAATATTATGATTACTGGCCGTCGCCGGGAAACCGGGACACCCGGGTTTATTTTCCCGACCGGTTGACCGTAAGCAATAACCACGGCTATGGGGAGACATTCGAGTTTGCCTCACAGGGGAAAGTGGATATTAATATCCCGGGATTTACGGCGGATGGAGATCCGCATGTGATCAGCCTGACAGAGTCATCCGACCAATGGGGAAATGCTACACGGTATGAATACGCCGCCATGCCGGGCATCAGCAGTTTTGTTAGCACCACCAGCCATTCCAAGCCGACGAAACAGTACGACGCGTACAACGAGGATACTCGGTATTGGTATTATAATACGGCGGCCAGAGCCTATCAGCCTGACTGGGAATATGACAAACTTGACCGCAAGACCGACTACGCCTATCTGACCACATCCGGGAAATACGGTCTTCGTTCTGAAATAAAGATCCAAGAAGGGTCGGCCACACGGCAACGCACTACGTTTGAATATACCGACACCACATGGCCCTCCTTCATGACGAAAAAAACCGAGCATGATGTTGGTAGCTCCGATCCTTCTTTTGTTCAACGCGAAATTACATATGCACCCCATGCGCAGGGACTGGTTGAGCAGGAAGTGATTGATCCAACAGACTTGGCTATTACCACTACCTATGGATACGACTCGAATAACAATCAGATCGTAGTCATTGATCCCAACTTAAATACAAATTGGTATGGTTACGACAGCCTTAACCGGTTGGTCGCTATCACCAACGCTGATTTTACAACTCGGTCTATCGGCTACGATCTGCGAGGGAACAAGATTGCGGAGACCAATGAAAACGGGAATGTCACCTTCTGGCAATATGATGAATTCAACCGGGTCACCAATGAGATTGTTGATCTCAATAAAAACGGCCTCATAGAGGCCGCTGATATTTCCACAAAAACCACCTATAATACCATGGGATCGGTCAGTTCTGTGACCGACCCAAATGGAACGGTGACTACCAACCTGTATGACCACCTACAGAGGGTAACCAACTCTATCGTCGATCCGGGCGGTTTGAACTACGTTACAACCTATGAATATGGAGCCAACAGTGGTTCGCTGCTGTTCGAACCCTATGAATACAAGCCAACACTAATCGTCGATGCGCGCGGTTATGAAACCGTCATCACCTACGACAAACTCTACCGGGAAGTTGAACAGTTGGAGCAGGTCAACGCCACTGAATACGCCAAAACCACGCGGCAGTACGATGATGTCGGTAACCTGCGTTTCGAAACCCGCTGGAAAAATGGTTCTGCAAACCAGTTAACCACCACGACATACGATGCCCTGAACCAGCCGGATACCACGACGTATGAGGATGGAGCATCAATTGTGTATGATTACACTTCATCTGGGCTGCTGTACCGACAGCGCGATGAAAGGCTGAACTGGACAACAACCCACTACGACAAGGCACAACGTCCTTGGAAAGTGGTTCAACCCTCCGTGACCGGAGGAGCTCCGGAAATCATCACGCAGTACGATGCCGTAGGTAATATAACCAACGCCATCGATGCCCGTTCCATCAGCACACAATACCGCTTTGATAAACGGTACCGCAAAACGCATGACATCAGTCCTCTGGTTTGGGATGAAGAAAACCAGATGTCGGATCAATCGGTTGTCGTGACGTACTATGATGATGTTGGAAATGTGAAAGGCATTCTCGATGCGCGGCAGAACCTCACCACCAACTTCTATGATGCGGCCAACCGGCTCACGAACTCCATCCTTCCAGAGGTTGCCGTATATGGAGGGGGAACAACCCAGCCCTACACCAAGACCACCCACGACAAAAACGGAAATCCTCGTTTCGTGGAAGACGGCAACGGCAATGTTGTTGAAATGCAGTATGATGTACTCAACCGCATCAAGAAGTCTATCAACGGAGAACTCCATGAAATTGCATATGGATATGATTCCTCGGGTAACCGTGAATGGATCAAAGATCAGAACGGAAACGTCACAACATTTGAATATGACGGACTGAACAGAAATACACGTATTGCCTATGCGAACAGCAGTGAAGAGAGCTATGGATACGACTGGTTGGGCAATAAAACCAGTCGGACGGATGCCGCAAACCAGATTACGGAATATGTCTATGATGAGCGCAACCGGCTTGATCTGGTTAAATACATGTCCAACAGCGTTCCATACCGTACCCGTGATTATGAATACGATAATGCGGAAAATCTGGAAACGGTTGTAGAATCTGACAATACACTCGCCAATGTCACCTACACCTATGATGCACTAAATCGGATTGTGACCGAAATTTCCTGCGGGGTTACCCATACTTATATTTATGACCTTGCCGGAAACCGCACGGACGCAACTTATGGCATAACCGGACGGCATGTTGAATGGGACTATGATCCACTTAACCGGATTGAATCCATTGAAGATACGCAGGGGTATACGTCCACCATTAACGTGTTTGGCGGCGGCGGTGCTCTTCAAACGGCCATCAACGGAGCCAGCGGTGGAGAACGCATCCTCGTTGCAGATGGCACCTATACCCCGGTGCTAATCAACAAGCCCGTAACCGTGGAGAGCGTCAACGGAGAGGCCTATGCAACAATTCAGGCGGCAAGCGGTCGCTGTGCAGAACTTTCCAACAATGCCCGGCTGGTCGGCTTCACAATCACCGGAGGCAATCTTGTTGACGGCAAAGGTGCCGGTGCTCTTATAGGGAAAGGTTGTTTAATCGCTGATTGCGATATCGACGGCAATACGGTCAGCGGCATCAATGCCTACGGCGGCGGGCTGTTCCTCGAAACCGGGGCTACCGCCCAGAACTGCCTGATCCAGAACAATTCGGCCCTCAACGGCGGCGGCATCTTCTGCGAAAAAGGCGGACTCATCCGCAACTGCACAATAGAAGATAATGAAGCTGAGAGCATGGGCGGAGGCGGAGTCTTCATGCAGGAAGGCGGGTGGATGGCCGGTTCAATTATTGACGGCAATATCGCTACCAATACCTTTGCCCGTGGCGGAGGCGGAGTTCTGTTTTATAATGACGGGGGCAAGGTTAACAGCTCAACCCTGAGTGCCAACACCTCCAGCAATAATGGAGCGGCTTACAGCCACATCTCGACTTATGTTCACCCCGAAAAGGTTGGAGCGGTTAAGCACTCCACATTCTGGAATAATACACCTACCAGTTCTTCCAATGGTTGGATATCCGAAGGAAACCAAACCGTCGATCCTTCCGGGACTCCTTCGGCTCCTGGAGCCAATCTTTTCTCCAGCTCCTATGCTTCCAGCGGAACCCGTGTAACAGCGTTTAAGTATGACCTGAATTCAAATCTCATGAAGCGGGAGCTTCCGAATGATGTCGATGAATACAGGACATACAATGCACTGAACCGCATCGTTGCCAATACCAACAAACTGCTGACTACGGCGTTCTCCACACATGAATACCAATATGATGCTGTAGGCAATTTACGGCAGATGGATGACACAGTGTCCGGGCTTCATACTATTCCGTCCTCCGCAACATGGAACTGGGCATACGATAATGCCTACCGCCTGAACTCAGAAACGGTGGTTGCGGCAACCGAACCTACTCGAAAAACCGAGTTTGACTGGGACGACGCAGGCAACCGCACGGCGATCCGAAAATATTCCGGAGGGTCGTTGGCCTCAACAACGTATTACAAAGCGGCCTCCCAACTCAACCAGATGCTGGGCTGGACGTCCGGGGAAACCAACGCGGTCTATACGTACGATCCAAAAGGAAACCGGGACAATAAATTCATTATTGTGGCCGGAGAAACTGACACCACCAACTATGAATATGATGAGGACAATCGTCTGATCCAGGTAACACTTCGCGACACTGAACAGCCAAAAGTCTACTCGTTCGGTTACGATTACCGTACTCGCCGCATCACGCGCGAAACGCCTACGGAAAAAACTACCCATGTTTTTGATGGCAGTCTGAGTGTGCAGGAATTCGATACAAGCGAGTCTGCAACGCTGTCCGTCAACAACCTCACCACTGAATCCATTCGCGGAGAAGGTATGGGCGGAGGTGTCGGCGGCATGGTCTATTCTGTACGCAATGGTCAGCTAGAAGCCTCGCATTCCAATCATCGGGGCGATGTAACCATTCGGACGGACAATATGGGTAATATTAACTGGTTCGCCCGTTATAATGCCTACGGCACCCGTTTCAATGAAGTGGGCGCAACCTATGACCGACAGCGCGGAAACACTAAAGATGAAGAGGAAAATCTTTATCTTCTCAATCAAGGTATGCGCTGGGATGACATAGTACATGGGGTCTGGCTTTCAAAAGACCCGGCAGGGTTCGGTGATGGGCCAAACCTATATCTGTACGTGCATTGCAACCCGATTAATAATTTTGATCCTTTAGGCCTAGAGACTGTCAGAGCCAAATTCGAGCGTAACAACGTCATGCCGCTCTATCACGCCTGGAATGCTCTCAGCTTGGGAGTGTTAAAACGAAACGATGCCCGTGTAGAAAAGTATGAGAGCGGTGAAATTTCGCGAACTGAAATGACCGTCGGGGCAGTGGCCGATGGCGGGGTAAACATTGCGTTGACTTTGGTTGGCGGGCAGATCGTTCAAAAAGGTGGTGCTGCCATCATGAGCCAGCAAGGGGCGATCACCACGATGCAGCAAAGCATGCCGACCGCCATAAAGCTGGGAACTCCACTGGTGACAGCTTTAGGTGGTACAAAAATTACGGCTCCTGTAGCACCCGTTGCACCGCTTTCTCAGTCCTCGGTTACGAAACCTGACTATTCCAACATACCTGACCCGAAGAATGTTGGGCAGGGAAAACCATTTACTAGATCTACTAAACGAAAAATACTAGAACAGAATAAAGCAACAAACAACGGCGTGATTCGCTCTGATAAGAGCGGAGTTGACGCAGTGCCCAGCAAGCAAAGTAAGAAAGGTGTTACCCCACCGGAGAATGAAGCCCAAATTGATCATATAGTGCCTAAATCCAAAGGTGGATCAAACAGCCCAAGAAATGCACAGGTTCTCACAAGAAAAGAAAATCGAGAAAAAAGCGATAAATAGAATAGAGGTAAGTATGAAAGATCGTAGAGCATCAATAGTGTGTTCCCATGTAGCAAATGGGCGTCCAATTTTAAGAGCAGTTAGAGATGAACCTGAAATGGCTGAGGATAGTGGGTGGCAATTTCTTTGCGATCTCGTCGGAGAAGAAAACCCAGAAACAGCTCAGGTTTGGCTTGTATGTGAGGTGCTAGAAAAAGATTTTTCGTTAAAAAGCATCATTAATCTACCAACTGGCACGATTGCAACACGACTTGGCTTAGATGATCCGTGGGTAATTGAATAAGCTATTGGTTACATGTTACCGGCCACCTGAGATTATCTATAAAAATATAATTTGAATTAATGGGTCTTCCGCCAAATCAGTGGGTAAATGAATGATTAACACACCGAAAAATCTACTCATGTTTTTGATGGAGGCCTGAGCGTACAGGAATTCGATGTGAGCGTATCCGCAACGTTGTCCGTTAACAACCTCACCACCGAATCCATTCGTGGTGAAGGTATGGGCGGCGGTGTCGGCGGTATGGTCTATTCTGTACGCAATGGTCAGCTAGAAGCCTCGCACTCCAATCACCGAGGTGACGTCATTGCCCGTACCGATAATGCAGGTAACCTGAATTGGTTCGCTCGCTACGAAGCTTATGGAACTCGATTTGATGAGTTCGGCGCAACCTACGACCGCCAGAGGGGGAATACTAAGGTTGAGGAAACGCCGTTAGGAATTAGGAACCAAGGATTCCGGTGGGATGACATCGTTCATGGCGTTTGGTTAACCCCCGATCCGATTGGGTATGCCGACGGTCCGAATCGCTATCTCTGCGTTCGGAATAATCCAATTTCAAATTTCGATCCACTGGGTCTTGAAACAGTTCGCGCCAAGTTCGAGCGCAACAACGTCATGCCGCTCTACCATGCATGGAACGCCCTCAGCTTGGGTGTACTTAAGCGAAACGATGCCCGTGTCGAGAAGTATGAGAGCGGCGAGATTTCACGTACAGAAATGACGGTTGGAGCTGTAGCGGATGGTGGAGTTAATATTGCACTGACTCTAGTAGGCGGACAGATCGTCCAAAAGGGTGGTGCTGCCATTATGAGCCAGCAAGGGGCAATCACCACGATGCAGCAAAGCATGCCAACCGCCATAAAAGTAGGAACCCCACTGGTGACGGCTTTGGGTGGTGCTAAAATTACTGCACCGAAAGCACCTTTAACCCAGACATCGAATCCCCCGAAATCAACACCAAATTTTATCCCCCCGACAAATCCTGCTTCAAAACCCCCAGAGAAGCTTCCTGAGGGGCATACTACTAGACAAATGCCGCCAACTGAGCAATATCCTAATGGTTATTGGAAGCAGCATAATGAATCGGGACAGCCGGTAAATCCATCCACAGGCAAACCGCCGGGTAATGTGACAAGACCGGAAGCTCGTGCCCAAACTCATGTTGAGTTGCCTGCCCAACCAAAAAAAACCAAGGAATAATGAGGTGTTATCGTGTATGGAGTACCGAGTGAGAATAAGTTGAACTGCTTTATCGGAAAAGAGCTGATTCAGATTTGCTTTGGATCAACACACATAATCTTCCGGTTTACTGGTAGTGTTGAGATAAGTATAGAAGTGGCGGTCAAGCATATCCTTTCTGACGGTCGCATCCATATAACCGATGAATCTTGGAAACAAGAAACATGGTTAACGTTATTACTTGGTTCCACTGTTAATTCGGTAAATTCGATCGAAGGTAAAATATTGAGGTTGGGATTTTCTCATGGACACATCATAGAGATTGCTGATGAGAGTGCGGAGTATGAGTCCTTCCAAATAAAAACAGATGAAGGCTTGATCATCGTGTAGTAGCGGAAATTAAAACGAACACATACCGACCACTTACCTGGAAACACAGAATAATGATATCCAAAACTCTCATCATATTTGCAACAATCGCCCTCTCCATTGTTGCCGCAGTTGCCCAGGAAAACTCCTTTCGCATCTATGATGTTCAGGGCAGGAGTTTGGAGGCGAAACTACTTCAGGTTGATAATCGCCGAGGAATGGTTGAATTGGAGCTGAGGAACACGCAACGAAAGAAAGTAAAGGTCTCGATATTCAGTAAAGCCGATCAGGAGTATTTCCGGGACTGGCATGTTGTTCAGGAGTTCCAGTCTGCCCGTCTAAAGATTGAGGCGAAGAAGAAAATTGTAAATTCAAGAATGGAGATGGTGCAGGGTGCCGTCCGCCGTGACATTGATGAAATCTGTTATGAAATCACGGTGAACAACCGCACGGAAATCTCCATTGGAGACATTACAGTTGAATACAACATCTACGCGGAGCAGCAAGTGCTCGACCACGTCTGGAACCAGTTTACAACCGTCAATACCTATAATGGGATTGGTGCCGTTACGAAGGTCGCCGATGGTGCTAACCACATTTGGTGGGAAATCGACGAGGCCGATTTTGATGCGAAGGGGCATCTGCTGGAATACACTCTCGGTAACGATGTAGTGACCTCTCACGGCTATGATGCGGGCTCCGGTCGTCTGGATGAGATCCGGCTGGCCAACCTTGCCTCCGGTATGCATATTCACGGTTTTCAACACGATAACGTAGGCAATCTGGACCGGCGAACTCTGAGCCGAACCATGAAAGCAAACCTAGCTGAAGACTTCACCTACGACAGTCTAAATCGTCTACGTACTGAAACCGTCGGAACCGTTAGAAAAACCATAAGGAGAAATTGATGACAAAATTTGAGTTGAGGATTCATGATGAAGGAAAAGAATCCGGCATATTAATTGGCTTTAACATGTTTATGCATGCCCTTGTAGATTGCATTGGGAGTAAGTTAGATCAGCAATGGGAAATATTTCACGGAGCGTGCGGTTACGGAGAACTTATATGTTCTGTCGAAGATTCCCTTGAGGATGTACAAGCGATCTATATTGATCCGGCAAATCTAATAGAAGTCCTTTTGGAAGGAGCAGAGTATTTCAATAACGTCCGAATCAGGATTGCTGATAGTGATATTGAATTTGGCATTCATGATAATACGTTTTTTAACGTCATAGGGCAGCGGGAAGAGCTTGAGCAGATAGCGGCATTTTTCACTCGCACTGAAATCCTCAAAGTTGAGGAAAATAAATAATGAAACCTTTATCACATCTGGAAGGCAAGACGGTAGTTTTAGAACTTAGTGATCCTTGGGATCTGGGGGAGTCCTTGGAGTGGAAAGTTTTGCAGGCAACTGTTATCAAGCAGGGCATTCAGCCAGAAAGTGGTTTTGGTTCGGAATCTGAATCAATCATCATTCGCCTTAAGGAGCCGTTTACATTCAAGGGATTGAATTATGAATATTTACAAGGATCTCCGAGGCATGAAGGAGATTCCTTCCGGGTTTTGCGAAGAAAAAAAAGTTCTGTCTTCTGTTCTTTTACACGTATTCCTCCTGAACAAATCGCTAGCACTGCTCCCTTTGATTTAAGTTGGTGGAGAGGCGGGGGCGGTGTTATCGCAACAATTTCCTTTTAGCCGCTCCACTGCACGAAGGTGTTGGCGCCTAAAGATCCGCCTTATGGAGAGATCAGTAATGAAGGACATTACAAAAAGCATTATTACTTGGGTTGAATGTAGCCAAGCTCTTTGGGAAAAATATTTTTCCGCTAGGGAAGATGGGGTTGATGAATTTATCAACGTTGATCAGTCTCTATTGGAAGCTCTTGTTTTGAGCGATCTGTTGAAAAGTGGGATTCCAGTAGATTTGGATCAATTTTGGGATTCGATATGCGTGGTAATACCAAAGATGAAGAGGGAGGTCTTGACCTCCTTAATCAGGGGATGCGATGGGAAGACATCGTGCATGGTGTCTGGCTATCAAAAGATCCCGCTGGGTTCGGTGATGGGCCAAATCTGTATTTGTATGTGCATTGTAATCCAATTACGAACTTCGACCCACTAGGGCTTGAAACCGTACGTGCAAAGTTCCAGCGAGCAAACGTGATGCCGCTCTACCATGCATGGAATATTCTGAGTATCGGAACCCTCGGAAAGAATGACCGCTTGGTCGAGCGATTCGAGTCGGGCGAAATATCCCGAGGCCAAATGACAGCTGGAGCGGTCGGTAATGGTGTAGTTGCCGGAGCCACAGTGGCTGCAGGAGGCGGCGCGGCCAGTCTTGCCAAAACTGCGATTGTCAAGGGAGCGGCAGCAGGCTTTGCAGGCACAGCCGTTGATCATATAGGAACCGAGGCTGTTGCAGGTGCCGCTGGTTATGATTCTGAGCAGGATGGTGGCGCACTCAAAGTTGCGGCGGGTACGGGTATCGGTGCGGTAACCGCCGGTGTGGCTGACAAGGTAACTAAGGGGCTTTCGCAATCATCGACAGCAACGAGTACAGAGACTACTGTGGTTAGAACAACGAGAGGTGGTGATAAAGCAATTCGCACTACGCGTGCAGATGGGTCTGTAATCGATATTTCGCCGAAACGAGTTAAAGAGTTTGTTCCCAACACTCACCCAAAAGCTCCTGCAGATGCACCCCCTGTAAAAGTAAAGTACGAAAATGCATTGCCGGGAACAAAGGGACATAAACGAGCACCAACGACGAAAGAACTTAAAACTCTGGAGGATTCATGAAATCATCAAAACTAGCTCAATCTATTTTCATATTTCGAGAGCTTCTCAATGCAATGTGGGAGGAAATGAGCAATCTTATTGGAGAGGTTGATGATAATTATCTTCTCGACGATTGGAAGCAGGCCAACTGGGAACTCATTGTTGAAGGTAGCACAGATACTTTCATTTTTCTTCAGCCATACGGAAGTGGTGCAGATTATTATGGAGATAGCTCCCGAATTCTTCGCCCTGAATCCTTGCCAACACATGAAGTTCATTGTTTTTGCAGTCAGCCACTAAAAGATCGACTGACGGGAAAATTAATAAGTTTACCTGATACTGGTTTTCCGTTTGAACTTTTTGTAACAATGCGGGATGGCTGGTATTATGAAGAACCTCCGTTTGATTGTTTATTGGTAATAAATAACAAAGAGGAAATAGTGATCGGATTGGATGAAGTAGGCTTTGCGTTGACATGTTTGTCAGATTTAAAAAATAACACTATTGGATAATGTGAAGTATAATACCACTGTGCGTGACTTCAATACCAACTTGGGGCTATGGACAGAGCTCTATGACTTAAGACTTCGTGTTGCCTCCATACCTAAACAATCAAGCATTGCACTACTCAGGCGGTATGAAGTAACCCCAGTTTGACGAACACTCGGGGGGAATCAATAATGAAGGACATTACAAAAAGCATTATTACTTGAAAGGGGTCAGTCCTCGGATTAAAGTATTTTCCGCTTTCCAAAGTGACAACCTATATCCGGACAAGACAACTGGGCGAGTCCTGATTTTTGCGAAATGCTGGATTGGGAAATGCCTGCTCTCCGGCGTTCCATTTACAGCAACGGCCCAGTCTTATGTGTATTTTCCTCATTCACAATGCACTCATTTATATAGCATATATGATATAATGTAGCCGAATATTGGGTGTATATCCCTATATTTATAGTGAATGTGCTATAGATGGTATATGCCAAAAGGTCGAAGAAAGAGGGGGGGGCGTGCGGTCACTGTGCCAGTGATCCTCCATGAAAATCTGCGTTTATCTGTGGGAAAAAAGATTCCAAAGGTTGTAACAGATGAGCAGAAAGGGGGGGGGGCAGGATTGATTAATCGGTGCGAGCGGTGACTTCCACGAGGTGATAGCCGAACTCGGTTTTTATCGGTCCCTGCACCACGCCGACCGGAGCGCTGAATACGACGGCATCGAATTCCTTCACCATCTGTCCCGGCTTAAACTTTCCAAGGGCGCCGCCCTTCTTGCCCGATGGGCACGTCGACTGCGCCTTCGCCATTTTTGAGAAAGCCACGCCTTTATCGAGCTTCTTTTTGATATCTAGGCATTTCTTTTCCGTTGCCACTAAAATGTGTCGAGCCGTAGCTGAGGCCATGGTGGTTCTCCTGTTCTGTAGTTAAAGTTGAATTCGGAAACTATCTTAGAATTGGAGCCGACACGCAATCCATGACATGTGAAAAGGCTTAGTCCTATGAAATGATGTTTGCGATGTGTCAATCAGGGATTATATTTGGCTCTACGTAGAAATTTGTGGTGGTTGGAACCAAGCAGGAGGGTTTTTAGACGGGATTAACAGGGTAGATATCTTGTTAATCCCCCCTAATGAACAATGACCATAAAATGGAAAGCGATAGTAGCGTAAACGAGGCAATAAAAAGAAAATAGCGGTAGTTCGGCTGTGATCGATTCTATTCGGCATCATCTTGTGGATCCCGTCAAAAGAAAAACAGTCGCATGGTCACCATAAAAATATACGAAGCACCGAAAAAACAACGAAGGCAGCGTGAAAAAATGAAACTGATATCCTGGAATGTAAATGGGGTTCGAGCCGTGATGAAAAAAGGGTTCATGGACTTTTTGGAGAACCATCAACCGGACATACTCTGTCTTCAGGAAATTAAAGTGCACAATGATGATCTGCCTGCGGCAATCCGAGATGCCGGATCACTCGACGGATACACCGGCTATTGGAACGGGGCCGACCGGAAAGGGTATAGCGGAACGGCAACGCTTTCCAAAGTGCCGCCGCTTTCGGTTGAAACTAAGATTGGAGACGCACGTTTCGACGCGGAAGGACGCTTTCAGTTTTTGGAATTTGAATCTTTTTTTCTGATCAATACCTATGTTCCGAACGTCAAAAGGGATCTCTCGCGATTAGCAGAACGCCAAGAGTTCGACGCCCTGCTGCTGGAGAAGATCCAGCAATTGGAAGAAACCAAGCCCGTCATTCTTTGCGGGGATATGAACGTGGCGCATCAACCCATCGATTTGGCGCGGCCGAAATCGAATGAAGGCAATGCCGGCTATACGCTCGAAGAACGAGTGGGCATGACGAAGTATATCGAGTCGGGGCTGACCGATACCTTCCGGTCGCTGCATCCGGACGCCGCGAAATATTCCTGGTGGAGCTATCGCGGTGGCGTCCGCGAAAAGAACATTGGATGGAGAATTGATTATTTTCTAACCACTCCCGCGCTTCAGGATCAGATCGAATCCGCCGACATTCTGACAACGATCACCGGCTCCGACCACTGTCCCATCGAACTGTGCCTCCAACCACCGGAAGTTTGAATCGAAGATGAACGCGGATTATTTTTTTGCCTTATCCGCAGAATCGGTGGGCCGATTGTATGCGTCTCTTCGGCGACCGCCTTGACAGGACTACGCGTTCTGAGTTTCGCGGGATGTTTTCCACTGAGCTGGCGTCCAACTGGCAGCCTCCGC
>JADGFE010000242.1 GCA_016744085.1 Kiritimatiellales bacterium
AAATAGAGCACCTATCCGTCGCAATTAGATGATGAAGTAAAATAAGAGGAGGCAGGTTCGTCTCCTCTTATTTTTTGCCCGTCATCTGTTCAGTGATTGCTAGTTGTACTCGATCTCTAATCTCATAAACTGCTGAGCTTCGGTATCGGTCGAAATCCGATGGGTCGCGGTTCCATATCCGTTGGTTGTGGGTGAGATGCTAGTCGTCGGTACTTTGTTCGTCATGACGTTATTCACGAGGTTGGTGCCGGACAAGACGGTATATGTCAGTCCGCGTTCGGCCGCATCCATATGCCGAGTATAGACATAATCCATCCAGTTGGTTCCGTTATCGGTTGCCAGACTCGAAACCGGAAGAATAGCGGAGGCATCGTTGGAGACTGGGTTTCCTCCCAGCGCATATTCCAGCAAGTTTAGCACTCCGTCTCCGACCCCGTCGTTTTCGGCATCATCCAATAGGTTGGTGTGCACTCCGAGCGTCGGGTACAAATTCATCCAGTCGTTGTAGAAGGAGGCCGCAGTGCCGTTGTGCACCATAAGGGTCGCAGTTTCCTGCACGGTTCCATCGTCTAGTGTTAGTTGTAATTCATATGAACCCGACTGACTAAATGTGGCGGTGGTTTCTAGAGAATTTTCGTTGGCAAACAAAACCGTTCCCGGTCCTGATATCTTGCTCCACGAACTGGTAAATCCGCGATCCATCATTTGAAGGTTCCGAACGATGCCGCGGATTGCAACGGGCTGGGATGGAGTGCTGATCGGCTCTTCATCTGTCCAGACCAGAAGGCCGTCCATAAAGAGGCCATCTCCTCCCCAAACATTCAATTCGGTCCATATATTATTTATTTTCTGCTCAGGAAGAATCACGTTATTTAGAGAGCGGACACCTAAACGATCGGCTAATTCAGCATAGTAGAGAGAGCGTGGTTGTACAAAGGTCTTATGTGAGTACCATATACCGAACGGTTCCCATGGAGCCTGTCCTCCTTCACTTTTATGGCCATAAGATCCTACGCACCAGTTCATGGCGCCGACAGGGGCATCGCACATGATCTTCCAGGCATTGCAGTTCCAGAACATAATCTGCGCGCCGGCCCAGCCGTGTCCTGACCCCGAATAAGTACGGTTCTGCACAAAAAGTTCGCCCCCTTTGACATTGTCGTATAGCTGTCCCATCGAGTAACGATGATGTGGTCCAATATCGTCTTTGGTATTGTCGCCTCTGCAATCTACGAATACATTAGGTCCGGGAGTCTTTGAACCAGATACAAAATCATGGCGCCCGCCCCAGGTTAGACATCGTTGCATCAAAATGTATTCTGAATTATTGATGTTAAATAAATACTTCCGCCCCCCTGTCGTGATCGACTTTGGATCCAGCATCGCGCAGTCTTCTACGGTAATGTATTGGCAAAATTGCTTTAGAGTTATTAGGCCCTGGCCGAAATATTTCCCTGTCACCTGTCGAACCCATCCATTTCTAAGCCGCTCGACTACGATTGCGGTCCACCCGTGCAGCTCGTCGGTTTCGCTGGTGTAGGTCGAGAGTAAGCGCAATCCTTCAAAGCCTATATTATTAAGTTCACCAGTGAAATTATACTTATAGATCGCGCCGCCCCCATACTGAGTTTCAATGGGTTGAACAATGGGAGCATCAATCATGATAATATCATCATTAATTCCAGTAATAATACGGCGATTTTTTAATTGGTATGAAGCTGGAGTCCAGCCGTATTGCGCCATGTCTAAATCATCAATCCACTGCTGATTCATGGTGTTTTCAACGATGATACGATCGCCCACTGAAAACCCAGAAGCGTTCTCCACGTGAAAGCGTTTTGCCCCGACAGGAACAAAATCGTCTAAAATGATCTGCCGGCTTCCGGAAACCTCGCGAGGCTTATCTCCTTTGTTATCGACCTCAAACAAGTTGGACTTTGTGGTGGCCGTGTAAGTAATCAGAGTTCCTCCGACTTCCTGCGACCCTTCTCCTCGAATGACTACCCCGCTTTCGGCGACGATCAATGTGTTCGAGACGGTGTAATCTCCTGCTGTGAGCAACACGGCACCGCGGAACCCGTTTGTTCCGATCGGCAAAGAGGATACCGTATCGATCGCAGACTGAATGAGGCTGGTATCGTCGCCCGGACCATTGGTAATGGTGACCATTGCAGGAATAAATGGAATGGGAACTCCTCCTCCTTGATATCCAGCATTTGAAAAATCAGGAACCGTGTTGATTGCATTCGTCTGTCCTTCGTTGGCATAGCCCGTATAAACCAGCCCCTCGGGACCATTAAATACCAGCCCGTTGGTTCCGTCATAAGGCAGTGGAACTTCATAGAACGGCGGTGGTGGATTGAAGCTGGCTGTAACGGTTAAACTAGACGTTACTGTTAAATCTTGTCGTGGATTGTTTGTATTGCCATCGGTCCAGTACCAGAATTTAAAGCCCGGATCCGCTACAGCTGTCACTGAGGTTCCGTCCTGTCCTAAAGCTAATTCCTGCACGGTCGTTCCTGAAATTGAACCATTTGTCCCGGCAATATAGGTAAGCGTGTTGCTCGCGCTCATAAAATTGGCTGTAACTGTAATATTCGCTGTCACATTGGAATCCGTCCGAGGATTATCTGTGCTGCCATCGCTCCAGTCCCAGAAGGCATAACCCGAATCTGCCATCGCTGTGACCGGAGTGCCATCACCTTCTGCCGCAACGGTCTGGTTAGTATCACCCGATATGGTACCATTGTCGCCGGCTGCATAGATGAGAAGATGCGTACCCCCGGTCAGCAACACATTATCAAAAGCAAAAAATTTGGTGGTTGACCCATCTGCACCTCCAGTTCCTCCGATCAATACCGCAAGGTATGTATAATCTGCGGCCGCCACTACAGAATTTGAATAGGTCACAAAATTCGTGCCACCATAAGCCGCATTGGAAAGAGTATCAGCAATGAGAGAATCATAGGTGCCTCCCGTAAATTTATGGAGACCGCCGATATCGACGGTCAAACCGGTAAAATCGCTGAAGCCGATCACCTCGACATAGCCATCCGCAGTTCCCCCCACCACCGCAATATCGACCGAGAACGTA
>JADGFE010000057.1 GCA_016744085.1 Kiritimatiellales bacterium
CATCGAGAGTACAAAAACAAACCGAGAGGGAATTGTCTACGAAAATCGGTTTTTCATACCCGCATTGCCTAAAGGGCCTGTAGATGAAAAGACCATGACACCACATTCCGAATCTTCACTTTTCAATCTCCCCATGGTTTAATAACCCTTACAGTAAAACTCACGTTGCTCTCTCGCCATGGAATCGTCAAGGCGTTGCCTTCGATTCAACTAAATAAAATATCACCCCTGCCTTCACTTCGATTGAAAGCATGATGCGCAACCTCCATACGCAAGAACACATTGCCTATCCCGAAGCCCTGCAGTGGATTGCCGAGGTACGGATGCAGCTGAATGGGCGACGGATTACGCTGAAGTCGTAGCTCCGCATTCCACTGCGAAATCCGGCGCTACACCAAGAGGTGATCTTCTTCGGGCTCGTGGTCGTGCCTGAGCTTGTTTCCGCTCCAGGTATAGTGCATCAGGAAGAATGAAATCAAAAATGCTGCCAGCAACCAACCTACCCCGATAACCAGCAGGGCTCTGGTTGAATAGTCTCCATAGTTTCCGGAGAATTCACTGTAGAGCGCGAAGCCAATCACGATGATCAGGATGATTGGTGTGATGAATTTGATCAGTACTTCCCATCCTTTATGCAGCTTAACGCCACCGACCTGATCGACATGTTTGCGGGCAATCGCGGCTTTTAATACCCAGCCAACCAATAGACATTCAAAAATTCCGCCGGTTACGAGACCGTAGTTATTTACGAAATGATCGACGATATCCAAAATCCACAGTCCGGCTCGTGTCGTGAAAATAACACTGCCGAGACAACCCAGTGTACAGACCACGGTTACGGTTTTTTTACGGTCAAAACTAAACTTGTCAATAAGTGAACAGCAGAAGGCTTCGACCAGTGATATGGCTGATGAAAGTCCGGCCATAATAAGCATCAGAAAAAAGAGTAGTCCAAAAATAGTCTGACCGACGGGTAGCTGATTGATGGCCTCCGGATAAACCACAAAAGTCAGGCCGGGACCACTGGTAATGGCTTCTGCAAACGGTACTCCTTTAGAAGCCGCCATAAAGCCGATCGTCCCGAAAACAGCAAAACCGGTAAGAAAGGAATAGAGGCAATTCAGCACTGAGGTGATCAATGCATTGCCGACGATATCGGTCTTCTTCGGCAGGTAACTGGCGTAGGTAATCATGATACCAAAACCAAGGGATAGCGTAAAAAATATTTGTCCGAATGCTGCCACCCAGACTTTGCTTCCTGCAGCAGTGAGTGGATTAATCTTTTCCCACCGTGCGGTGAGATAATGCTCCTTGATGGCCGACCATGCTCCTTCAAGTTGCAAGGACCAGCCAATGAGCACGATGGTCAGAACCACGAGCAAAGGCATGAAAATCATACTGGCCTTTTCAATGCCGTGATTAACTTCTCTGAAGCAGATGGCCCAGCTAATTATCCAGGTCAGTACGGTGCCAGCTAAAATCGGCCAGCGGATACCACCCAGATTAAAAGGAGAATCGGACACCTGCAGAAAGGTGTTCATGAAAAAATCGCCGGTGTCCGCTCCCCAGGCCTGGGTAAACGAAAAACAGAAATAGTTCATACACCAGCCGATGACGGCGGCATAGAATAGGTTGATACCGAAGAAGGCGATGGTGGGCATCCACCAGCCGATGGTTTCCCATTTTCGGTTAATGCGGGCAAAAGCCAGAGGCGGTGCAGCTTTTTCTCGATGTCCGAGCGTATACTCGAGAATCATCAAAGGGATGCCGGCGAGAACCAGAGCTACGGCATAAGGAACTAGAAAGGCTCCCCCACCGTTTTCGTAGGCCATATAGCCGAAGCGCCATATGTTTCCGAGTCCAACGGCCGATCCAATGGCTGCCAAAAGGAAACCGACTTTACTTCCCCACAGACTCCGCTTCGACATAGGCAAATTCCGCTAGTTGCGATGACGGAAGGTGATGCGTCCTTTTTCCAGATCGTAAGGAGAAATTTCGACGGTCACTTTATCGCCCACAGCAATACGAATGAAATGCTTCCGCATTTTACCAGAAATGTGTGCAAGAATTTCATGTCCGTTTTCCAATTCGACACGATACATGGTGGCAGGCAGTACTTTTTTAACTACGCCTTCCGCTTCGATTGATTCCTCTTTAGCCATAATTTGCTCCCTTCTAAAATTTAAAACGAGCATGCTACACGGATCAAAGGGCTTTGCAACCCTAACCCTTATCGCTTTTAGGTCGTTTACAAACTTTCTCGCTTCGCGATCAACTCATCAACAACGGAAGGGTCAGCCAACGTTGATATATCGCCGAGGCTATCCGTTTCAAGGCTGGCAATCTTACGCAGGATACGGCGCATAATTTTCCCCGACCTTGTTTTCGGCAATCCGGATGCGATTAAAATTTGATCCGGAACGGCAATTGGACCAATATGCGTGCGCACCTCATTACGCAGTTCACCGATCAGTTCCATATCATTATTGAAACCTTCTTTCAGCAATACGTAAGCAAATATGCCCTGCCCCTTGATTTCATGAGGAAATCCAACCACTGCGGCTTCGGCACATCCCGGATGACTGACCAATGCACTTTCAACTTCTGCCGTGCCCATGCGGTGCCCAGAAACATTGATGACATCATCAACACGACCGGTGATCCAATAGTAGCCATCTTCATCGCGACGGCACCCGTCACCGGTTAAATAGTAACCTGGGAATGGATCAAGGTAGGTTTGTTCGAAACGCTGATGGTCTCCTTGAATGGTACGCGCCATGGCAGGCCATGGACTTTTTATGGCCAACAGACCAGATACGCCATTTCCTTCAACCTCTTGTCCTTGCTCATCGAGCAATACAGGCTGAATCCCGAAGAACGGGAATGTGGCCGAACCAGGCTTGGTATGTGTTGCTCCAGGTAATGGAGCAATCATGATGCCGCCGGTTTCCGTCTGCCACCAGGTATCAACAATATTGCAGCGCCCTTCTCCAACCACATCATGATACCAATTCCAACTTTCGGGGTTGATGGGTTCCCCAACGGACCCAAGAACCCGCAAGCTGGAGCGATCATATTTCTTCACAAACTCGTCGTCCTCTCGGGCAATGGCACGGATGGCAGTGGGTGCGGTATAGAACTGAGTAATTTTATGGCGCTCGACCATGTCCCAATAACGCCCGGCGTCTGGATACGTGGGGATTGATTCAAACATGACCGTAGTCGCTCCGTTAGCCAACGGTCCATAAACCACATAACTATGTCCCGTAATCCAACCGATGTCGGCAACGCAGGCAAAGACATCGTCCTCACGATAGTCGAAGACATACTTGTGTGTCAGCATTGCGTAGAGCAGATAGCCTGCACTGGTATGAGAAATACCTTTTGGTTTTCCGGTCGATCCGGAGGTATAGAGCAGAAACAGCGTATCTTCGCTACCCATATGCTCAATCGGGCAATAAGGCCGTTCGCTCGCCATTGCCAAGCCAAGATCAATATCACGCGGTTCATAAAAAGGCACTTTCGAACCGGTATGACGCACCATGAAGACATGCTTAACGGTTGGGCAAGCCATAACGGCCTCGTCTACAGGACGTTTTAAGGGGATAACTTTTCGGCCACGCATACCTTCATCGGCCGTAATAACGGCCTTGCAACGGGCATCCTGAATTCGATCGCGCAACGCTTCGGCACTAAAACCTGCGAAGACCACATTATGCACCGCTCCGATGCGAGCACAGGCCAGCATGGCAAAAGCAGCCTCAGGAATCATCGGCATGTAAATGGCAACACGGTCGCCCTTTCTAATTCCATTGTGGCGAAGAACATTGGCCAAACGGCAGACTTCGCGATGTAATTCCCGATAAGTTATTTTGCGTACATTACCCGGTTCGTCGCCTTCCCAAAGAATGGCAACTTTTTCACCACGGGTCTGGAGATGCCGATCTACGCAGTTATGGCATACGTTGAGTTTACCTCCGAGAAACCAAGCCACCATGCCATTTGCAAAATCACAGTCACTGACCTGAGTGAACTCATGAAACCAATCAATATTTTGCGAAGCCTGTTTTCCCCAAAAAGAATCAGGCTCTTCAATACTTTGGGAATAGAGATCATCGTAACTTTCGCGAGATGGAAAATGAGCACCGGCGCTCACCCGTGCGGGTGGAGCAAATGCTTTCGGATCATTCTGGGAACCTGACATGGTATATATCTCCATTTAAAAACAAAGATACATTATATTGGTGATCACCATTTGGGTAAAACACTTTTTCCCCATATTTGACTTCTACGTAAAGCGATAAAAAGAAATCTAACCGGCTTCACCGCGAAGTGGGATTTTACGTTTATAAAGATTAATATAGCGCTGAATTTGAACCGACAGTTCTTTTTGCTTATTCGATTTGGCAACTTTGAGAGCCTTCTTCGCCCAATCAGTTGCTTCCGTGAAATGCTGAAGTTCAGAATAAGCCGCACTAATCAGCACCAACGTGGTGGCATCACTTTGCCCGCTTATATCCAATAGTTTTTGAGCATACTCCAATGCTTCATGACCATTACGTTCATCCGGACTTTCATCTGTGGCCAGAATAAGAATTAGTTCGCGCAATGCCGCTGTATCCTTCGGATTAACATGCAGTTTCTTTCGTGCTTTTTCACTTTTGGAAGCATCCCCCTCTTCACTGACTTCAGAGTCAATGTCATCAAGTTCGGATAACGAAAGATCCAAAGGAATATTTTCTTCGTCGAATTTTTTCTGAAGGAAGGGTTTATCAATTGCGTTAATATAGGCTTCTTCCGGCGCAATCAGACCGCGCTGAACTAAACTAAGCAAGTCATCGGCAAAGGTACACATACCAACATTTTTACCCGTTTGCATAATGGATGGAATCTGATGCGTTTTCCCTTCTCGAATATTGGCCGACACCGCAGGAGTTACGACCAGAATTTCGCAGGAAGCAATTCGCCCACCGTTGATACGTTTGCACAAGGTTTGAGCAATTACGCCCTTAAGAGAGTCCGCCAACATGGTGCGAATCTGATTCTGCCGATCCGCTGGAAATTTATCAATAATACGGTCCACGGTCGTTGCTGCCGTATTAGTATGCAACGTACCAAATACCAAGTGACCGGTTTCCGCGGTTTCGATCGCAATTTCCATGGTTTCAAGGTCACGCAATTCCCCTACCAGCACGATATCAGGGTCTTCACGAAGTGCCGCACGCAGTGCATTCGCAAAACTTTTGGTATGAACATGGACTTCTCGTTGATTCACCAGACAACCCATGGAACGATGCTTAAACTCAACCGGATCTTCCACCGTGATCAAATGCATTCTGCGCGTCCGATTGATCAGATCAACCATGGCCGCAAGTGTGGTGGATTTACCACTACCTGTAGGGCCTGTCACAATAACCAGCCCTTTATTGAGGAAGCAAAAAGAGCGTACCCCCTCCGGAATATTCAGTTCTTCAAAAGTAGGCACGCGCGACGGAATTTGTCGCATCACGGAACCAATACCCTCGTGATCCATAAAAATATTTACGCGAAAACGGGCGGCTCCTGGGAGGTCATAAGCAAAGTCCGTATCCCAGATCTCCTCCAGCTCCTCAATATTTCGCTCAGGCGCAAACTCGTAGAGTAGCTCCTTAAGTTCTTCTTCGGTAAGTTTTTCAGTTCCCCGCTCAAACTGCATTTCGCCATCAACACGGTAGCAGGGCTGATGATTTGTCGAGAGGTGAATATCGCTGGCACCTTTTTCCAGCATGGTTTCGAGATAACGGTCAATTTTTTTCATGTATGGGCCTCAAAAAAGTACAATTTAACAAGCATCATCGATGCCATCCTCTCTCTAGAAGCAAAATATGCCCATACTATTAATTAGTATTGATCTCAGCCTGAATCGTTCGGCTTAATTCACACCAATCCAGAGGCTTTGCCAAAAAGGCGGAATGCCCTAGTTCTTTCAGGTTTTCCCCTTCAATTTTTTCCATGTATCCGCTGCATAAAATCGCAGGAATCTCCGGGCGTATTTTCAAGACATGCCGGATCAATTCATGCCCATTCATTTCCGGCATACTGTAGTCCGTTACCAGAACATCGAAATCGGATGGATTCTGTTCAAATATCTCAAGAGCTCGGCGTCCATTTGTTCCAGTAATCACCGTGTAGCCAAAGGACTCTAAAATCTCTCTGCCCATCGACAGTACGGTTTCGTCATCATCAACAAATAAGATTCGGCCATGGCCTTTGGCAGAAGACGCACGACTGGCTTCCTGCTGCTGTAGCTCAGAGTCGCTAAGCAATAATGGAATATAAAGCGTAAACGTCGTGCCAACTCCCTCTTCACTGACGGCGCTAATCACACCTCTATGCTTTCGAACAATTCCATGAACAATCGAAAGGCCAAATCCAGTACCTTCACCTTTTTTCTTCGTGGTAAAATACGGTTCAAAGATTCTTTCCAAAACTTCTGGAGGCATTCCACAACCCGTGTCTGAAACTGTGACACAGGCGTAGGATCCTGGATGAATCTCCACGGTTTGCTCCTCAGCCATACGCTCATCAATTTCAATCGATTTCAATACAACGGATAATGTGCCCTTTCCATCTTTACCCAGCGCATGCGAGGCATTGGTACAGAGATTAACCATCACCTGCTGTAGTTGTGTTACGTCTCCCAGAATCGGGCCACAGTCTGGTTCGATATCTGTTTCAACGGCGATGCTCTTCTTCATGGTTGTCTGAACCATGCTTAGCGAATCTTCAATTACCGATTGAAGCTCCATCGAATGAAATTCCTGTTCCTCCTGTCGACTGAACGTCAGAATCTGACGAACCAGTTTAGTTGCCCGATCGCCGGCTTTCACAATTTCCTTCAGATAGCCGTATGTTTTACTTTCTTCTTCAACCGAATTCATACAGAGCGCGACATAACCGAGAATTGCTGTGAGTATATTATTAAAATCGTGGGAAACACCACCGGCCAACTCACCGATCGCATTCATTTTCTGTTGCTGACGAAGATGCTTTTCGATCGCCATTTCCTGCGTAATATCCCGACTGATAGATACATAGTTAATTACGTCGCCGGCATCATTCCGAATCGGATAAATAACGACCTCTTCCACATAGTAGTTTCCATCTTTATTGCAATTAGTTATTTCCCCTTCCCATGTTTTTCCTGCAGCAATGGTATCCCAAAGCTTCGCGAAGAACGCACCATCGTGCTTACCACTTTTAAGCAGGTCCGGATGCTGGCCGATTACTTCGCCTGAACTATAACCAGAAATCATTTCAAAGGCTGAGTTTACGTAAAGAATAATACCAGCAACATCCGTTATCATGATGGATTCAGTTGATTGCTCAACTGCCACAGCCAAACGTTTCACTTCCTGTTCCATTTCAATACGCTTGGTCAGATCCCGGCTAATGCCAATCATGCCGCTAGAGCCGGCTGCCGATTCGAGATAAGGAATTTTAACCGTATCATGATAGACCTTATTTCCCTCTGAATCGGATACCCACCCTTCCGTTTCGAAAGGCTCCGCAGTGGCAAGGACCCGTAGATCCTCCATATGCGTTTTCTGCGCTTGCTCAGCAGGCAGTACATCCGAAGCGGTCCTCGAAAAAATATCATCTGGATCAGTCCCGACAAAACGGGCGTAAGCACTATTACAACCTAAATAAAACCCGCGACTGTCTTTCACATAAATCGGATCTGGAATTGAATCAATCAAGCAATACAGCAAGGCCTGTTGCTCAACGAGTCTACGACCAACTTGAATACGGGCCAGTAGCTCCCCCCGATCGAACGGTTTTTTAATAAAGTCGTCCGCTCCCGCAGAAAATCCTGCCAACACATCCTCTTTATCCGTCTTGGCCGTCAGCAGGATCACGTAGATCGGGATGGCACTGTCGATCTCTCTGATCTTCTGGCAAAGTTCGATTCCGCTCAAACCGGGCATCATCCAGTCAATTAAAGCCAGTTTTGGAGGATCGTCCTGTTGCAGAATTTCCCAGGCCACATCACCGTTTTCAGCAGCGACTACATCATAGCCGGCCTTAGTGAGCGTCTTTTTCAATAGGGTACGAGAGAACGCATTGTCCTCAGCAATCAGAATTTTCATCAGCAGGCCTCCATACAGGTGGCTCAGGCTTCGCCTTCACTCCAACCCATAACCGAGGATACTCGCAAATAGGGATGGGTGATTCAATGGTTTTCATTAATAAGTAAGACCATAAAAAAATGCATCAGCAACTTCTTGCTGATGCACTAGTCGGTCTAGTCTAAAACAGACTCAGATCTCTTACATATGCTCGGTATCGTCCACGACTTCTTTTACCGCCGGAATCTTTTCTTTCAGCAAGGTCTCAATGCCATTTTTCATGGTCATTCTTGCACCAGGACAACCTTTACAACCCCCTTCGAGTTCGATAAATACGACCCCGTTTTCTACCTTAGTTACGACGCCGCCGCCACCATGCGATGCCAAAGCCGGGCTTACTTCCTCAGCCATTACGACATTAACTGCTTCCAAAATTTCCTGATCGGTCATGGTAAATCCCTTTCTAATTAGATGAAATTGACTTCGTTGCCCACAATCCCTACTACTTTCCTCCGACTTTAACAAGCACATGGAAGGCTATTTATGATCGATTACCTACTGAACATTCTGAAGGGCGCATTAATGGGTGCTGCCAATGTAATTCCCGGCGTATCCGGCGGGACGATGGCATTGCTTACCGGAATTTTCGAAAAACTAATTAATGCCATCAAATCTTTCGATCTGCAGGCCATCAAGTTCGCCTGCACCTTTAAATTCAAAGAGTTATTTGAGCACGTGGATATCAGATTTCTTTCGGCCATCGGCATCGGCGTTATCGCCAGTATCCTGACCTTTGCCCGGATGCTCGAATATCTATTTGAAAGCCATGCCCTTTATGTATGGTCTTTTTTCTTCGGACTGATTTTGGCCTCAGTCTATTTCGTGGGGAAAAAAATTACCAAAAGAAGCATCCCTGCGTTCGTGCTTTTTGTTCTCGGCACCGCCTTTGCGGTGGCGATTGCCTTTATGGAACCGGCCGCACGCAACGAATCCATACCCTATCTGGTCCTCTGCGGCGCGGTCGCCATGTGCAGCATGATTCTACCCGGCCTCTCCGGCTCCTTTGTGCTCCTACTCATGGGCAACTATGAACTGGTCATGATTGAAGCCGTCAATACCTTCAACCTCAAGGTCATCATCCCCATGGGCATCGGGGCCGCCGGAGGCTTGATTGTCTTCTCCCGCCTGCTTTCCTGGGTCTTCAAGAAATTCCACGACCAAACCATTGCCCTGCTCACCGGATTTATTTTCGGATCGCTCAGTATTCTTTGGCCATGGAAAGAAGCCATTATCCAAACCTTCCAGAAAGGTGATGAGATTAAAGAAAAAGTGATCGGCTATGATTATGCGCTTCCTGAGCTTAATGCCGAAACTGGCATTGCTCTCGTAATTATGGTTATCGGCATCGTTATCATTGCCCTAATCGAAACAATGGCAGGAAAGGTTAAAACGGATTAGATTTTCCAAACCTTTCCCTCGCGCACATTGTAACTAAAGTGATGCCGTACAATCCGCAATATCCACCAAGCATTCCTCACCGGAACAATGTAATTACGACGTTTCCGGGTATAGATGGTTGAGACCCGAACTGTATCAATCCGGACGTGACGAATGGCCGCGTGCACCAGGATATCAAATTCAAATGCACAGCGAGGCAGATCACTCATGATAAAGGGCAAAACATCGGATCGGTAAAATCGGAACCCACACGTTGGGTCAGCTACATAAACCTTAACCAACCGGTTAAGTATCCAGGACATCAAAATATTTACCCTTCGGCGCAGTAAAGACATGTCCAGAGGTACGGCCATGCGGTTCCCCACCAGAATTGGTATTTGAGTTCGGTTGTAGGCATCCAGAAATCGCCCGATTTCACTGGGATCATGCTGACCGTCGCCATCCAGAACAATCACGGCATCACATCCAAGCTCTCTCAGATATTTAAAACCGCGGCGAAGACCTTCTCCCTTTCCCTTATTTTCTGAACTCCGCAGCACTTTGGCACCGGCGCCTTCAGCCAAGGTTACAGTAGCATCGAAGGAAGAGTCATCGACCACAACCACATGATCTGGCTTTTGATCCCAGGTTGTTCGTACCACCTGCTCAATGTGCTTCTCTTCATTAAAAGCACAAATTAACACGCCGAAACTTTCTATTTTCTTCGTGTTGATTCCATTTTCCATGGTTCGTATATCCGATCAGGGGGTAATCATTTTATCTGCACGATACGAGGAACGAACCAAGGGTCCCGATGCAACCGCATCAAATCCGGTTTCATACGCAGCATCTTCAAGATCCACAAACTCAGCCGGCGTCACAAAACGTTTGGTATGCGCATGCTCTCTTGTCGGAGCCATATACTGGCCGATGGTCAAAAGTCGGACACCGTGATCATAGATATCCTGAAGAGTCTCCATCACCTCTTCATTCGTTTCCCCAAGCCCAACCATGATGCCGGTTTTCACGCGGATCGTCTGATCGCCATATTCAGAAGCCATTTTCAGAATCGATAGCGAGCGGTCGTAGGTTGCTCCGGAACGAATCGAACGCTGCAGACGCTTAACCGTTTCCATGTTGTGGTTAAAAACCAGCGGCCCGGCATCCAGCACTTTATAAAGCGATTCCTTGCGCCCCCAGAAATCGGGAGTCAGCACTTCAACAGTCAGACCAGGAACACGTTCCTTAACAGCCGTTATGGTCTGCGCAAAAATTTCAGCACCGCCATCGAGTATATCATCGCGGGTAACACTGGTAATCACCACATGCTTGAGCTTCATTTTTTCAACGGCATCAGCCACACGCTGCGGCTCTTCGAGATCGAGACCGATCGGCTTACCCGTCGCTATAGAGCAAAAGCGGCAATCGCGCGTGCAAATATTACCAAGAATCATCACGGTCGCTGTTCCACTGTTCCAGCACTCATGACGGTTAGGGCATTTGGCATCTTCACACACCGTATGCAGCCCGTTCTTTTTCATAGCCTTATGCGTTTCCGAATAAGCCTTGTCAGTCTGAATCGGGCGTCGCAGCCATTCAGGTATGCGGGCGGGCCTTACATTATCTATTGTTTCACTCATTTTTTTAATCTCCAGTTCACCCCTGAAATTTTCCCTTGAATTGGCAACGGTAAAGCAGGAAGGAAGATAGCAGAACCCATGATGGGGGAAACATAATTTATTAAAATTGAAGTTGTTAACGTTAATACATCCCAAGCCATTTTCAAAAATCAGGCTCACTCAGAGGCGGTTTTTGGATTTTGAACCCACCGGCTCACCTGATCTACATTGATAAATATATTTATAGGAATATTCACTTCAATATCCCTTGATGAATACAAACCATGAATTCTTCTTACTCTGCACACACAATTCCAATATGTTTTTAGAGAAGTAAGATCATGACAGAAAAAAGGCGCTTCGAATAAGCTCCGAAACGCCATAATTAACTTTCCAAGATTTGGAAATTTACCCCTTCAGCATATCGATCATTTTCTGGAGTTTTTCGCTCTTTTCAATCAACTCTTCCTGACGTTTTTCCTGAACCGCTACCACATCTCGTGGCGCCCGGCTGGTAAAATTTTCATTGGATAGTTTTTTCTTAACGTTCGTTAAGTGACCGGTCACCTCTTCGAGTTCAGCAGTCAGCTTTTTAACTTCCGCATCAACATCAACGAGACCTTCGATCGACATGTAAACGGTGCCCAATGCACTGATCCCACTAGGCATTGCACCTTCCGGTGTAAAGTTGACATCCACATCAATCCGCTCAGCCTTAAGCGCTGCCATGATCGAAGTCTTATCATCCTCAATTTGCTGCCCATACTCTGTTGTCGCAGGCCGCACGCAGAAACTGGCTTCCTGCTTATTGGGAAGATTGTATTCTGCGCGGAGAATACGACCAATGCGGATCAGATCATGCTTCCCGTCAACATACTTAACAATTTTCGGGTCGATACCAGAAGCGACTGGTTTTTCAGGCCACGGGGCCAACATGATGGTTTCGGCGGTATGATTATACTCCATCCCATGCCACAGTTCTTCTGTCTGAAACGGCATGAATGGATGCAGCAGACGCAGGGCTGTAGAGAATGAAAAATGCATGACCTGCAGCGTATGCTTCTTTTCTTCCGGTGTGCCGCGGAACAGAATCGGTTTGGCATATTCGAGATACCAATCGCAATAGCTGTGCCAGAAGAAATCATACAACGCCAACGTCGCATCGTTGAAGCGATAGCGCTGAAGATTGTCGTTCGTCGATGCAATGGCTTCATTCAGCTTAGCCAGCAAATGTTGATCGTCTGGCGTCAGGCTGGCCTTATCAAATGCCAGATCCTTAACATCAAACTCTTCCGAATGCATTTCCATAAAGCGCGCGGCATTCCAAATCTTCGTTCCGAAATTACGGCCGATTTCGAATTTTTCATCGGAGATATAAACATCCTGTCCCGTCGCTGTAATCATCAACAGCGAGAAGCGCAGTGCATCGGAACTATACTTTTCAATAATATCAAGTGGATCGATGGAATTGCCCAGACTCTTCGACATCTTACGACCCTGATCATCGCGCACCGTGCCATGGATATAAACCGTATCGAACGGGATATCATCCATAATTTCCATCCCGGACATAACCATGCGGGCCACCCAGAAAAAGATAATCTCGTTCCCGGTAACCAGCGTCTTGGATGGATAATAAAACTTTAGGTCTTCACTGCTTTTCGGCCAGCCGAAAACGCTGAACGGCCAGAGCCAGGACGAGAACCACGTATCCAGCACATCGGGATCCTGCCGCACATTCAATGACTCACATTTTGGACAGGCCGAGTCAGTTTCTTTCGAGGCCCATTCGTGATTGCAGTCATCGCAATAGAAAATCGGGATGCGGTGTCCCCACCATATCTGGCGGGAAATACACCAGTCGCGGATGTTTTCCATCCAGCTCATATAAGTCTTGTTCCAGCGCTCGGGAACAAACTTAATGCGGCCGTCGTTAACGGCTTCGATCGCCGGACGGGCCAGCGGCTTCATCTTCACAAACCACTGAGGTGACAAACGAGGTTCAACTACCGTATCACAGCGATAGCAATGCCCAACTGCGTGCTGATGCACATCAATCTTTTCAACCAGACCGCCATTCTTGAGGTCTTCCATTAATTGCTTACGGCATTCAAAACGATCCATACCTTCATAGGGTCCGGCATTTTCGTTCATGATGCCCTGGTCGGTCATCACATTGATCTGCGGGAGGTCATGGCGTTGCCCCATCTCAAAATCGTTCGGATCATGCGCAGGTGTAACCTTCACCAGGCCGGTTCCGAATTCCGGATCCACATAGTCATCAGCAATGATCGGGATTTCACGATTGGTGATCGGAAGCACAATCATCTTTCCGATCAAATCCTTATAGCGTTCGTCACGCGGATTCACCGCAACGGCAGTATCACCCAACATGGTTTCCGGTCGGGTCGTTGCCACAACAATTTTCTGTTTCTTACCCTTTACGGCATAGCGCAAATGGTAAAGCGCACCTTCAACGTCAACGTGTTCACTTTCTTCGTCCGACAACGCGGTCTCGCAACGGGAACACCAGTTAATAATCCGGTTGCCCCGATAGATCAGACCTTTGTCATAGAGGTGGCAGAACATTTCCAGCACCGCATCGCTCAGCCCCTCATCCATCGTAAAGCGCTCACGCTCCCAGTCGCAGGAGGCGCCCAGTTTTTTCAGCTGATTTGAGATGGTTGAACCATATTCGTCCTTCCATTCCCAGACGCGCTCAATAAATTTTTCGCGGCCGAGATCATCGCGGGTCTTCCCCTCTTTCTTCAGCGCACGTTCCACCACATTCTGTGTGGCAATGCCGGCGTGATCGGTTCCCGGAACCCAGGTCGTATTTTTGCCCTGCATACGAGCAACACGAGTCAGGACATCCTGAATATTATTATTGAGCGCATGGCCCATGTGCAGAATACCGGTTACATTCGGCGGCGGAATAACAATACAGAATGGGTCGCCCCCTTCAGCGCTGTCGCCGTGAAAACGACCGTCTTCCATCCACTTCGCATACCACTTTTCTTCAACCTGCTTCGGGTCATACTTCTGTGCTAGTTCACTCATACTGTCTCCACTAAATCAAAATAATTAAACACGAAAACTCCAAGAGCACGAAGGTCACAAAATCTTCCCGATCATTCTTAAGTGTGCTTCGTGTCTTCGTGTTAAGTTCTATTCTCTGTCAGCGAGGAATCCACGATTCCTTACGCTTCTTCCTCATTCAGGAAGAGCTTATACTCCACGCCATCAACGAGAGCTTCCCACGAAGCTTCGATGATGTTTTCAGAAACCCCGACCGTGCCCCACGAGGAATCGCCATCGGAAGATTCGATCACCACGCGGGTTTTGGCCGCGGTGGCTTCTTCGGGATCAAGAATGCTCACACGATAATCCGCCAAATGAACATCATTGATGCTCGGATAGAATTTTTTCAATGCCAAGCGCATGGCCATATTCAGCGCATCCACCGGGCCATCGCCATCACCGACGGTAAAGGCTTTTTCGCCATTCACATTCAGCTTCAGCGTAGCCTCGGAAACGCACGGCTCGTTTTTGCCCCGCTTCTCAACAATCACACGATAGCCTTCCAACTCGAAGAAGCTCTTGTGATCCTTCAGCACCTTCTTGATCAGCATTTTAAAGGAGGCATCGGCCGATTCATACACATAACCGCCCTTCTCCATTTTTTCCAAGGTCTGGAGAATGTCGCGTACTTCCGGCGATTTGCGGTCGATATTATCGAGCCCCATTTCCATCAGCTTTTCCATCACATTACTGGCACCTGAAAGTTCCGAAATCAGGATGCGGCGGTCATTCCCCACCGAAGCCGGAGCCACGTGCTCGAAACTGTGCGACACCTTCCGAACGCCATCCACGTGCATGCCCGCTTTATGAGCAAAGGCGCTCTCGCCAACAAAAGCCGCGCGCTGATTATCACGCAGATTCGCCTGCTCATTCACGAACTGAGAAATCGCCTTAAGATTCGTCAATTGATCCGGATCGGCCAAACACGTTTTGTCCGTCTTCAAATTAATATTTGCCACCATGGACACGAGATTGCAGTTTCCGCAGCGCTCGCCAAAGCCATTGATAACACCCTGCACCTGTGAGGCACCGGCGCGAACCGATTCCATGGCATTCGCCACCGCCGTTTCGGAATCATTATGCGTATGAATACCGATTTCAACATCGAACGTTGATTTGATCAGCGCAGAGATCTCGAACGCCTCGTTCGGTAGTGTTCCGCCATTGGTATCACACAGCACAAGGCAATCGGCTCCACCCCTTGCAGCGGCTTCCAATGATTGGAGCGCATACTCCGGGCTGTCTTTATAGCCATCGAAAAAGTGCTCGGCATCATAGATCACTTCCTTGCCGTTTTCCTTCAGAAACCGGCAGGTATCTTCAATCATCGCCAGATTTTCTTCAGCAGTTGTTTTCAGCACCTCGGTCACATGCAGCAGCCAGGTCTTACCGAAAATGGTGCAGACTTCGGTATCCGCTTCCAGCAGCGCGAGCGTGCCCTTATCCTCAGCCACGTTCACATTTGCCCGGCGCGTACTGCCAAAGGCCGCAATTTTTGCATGCTTCAGGTTTTCCTTCTTAATATCCCTAAAGAAGGCCATATCTTTCGGATTGGAGGCCGCAAAACCGCCCTCAATATAGTCCACCCCGAACGAATCCAGCATTTTAGCCACGTGGATCTTCGCCACCGGAGAGAACGTAACGCCCTCCGCCTGCGCACCATCCCGCAGCGTCGTATCATACATAAAGACTTTGTTTTCTGTGCTCATAAAGTTTCCACCTAGTTTTCCCAAAGGTTGGAAACATACCCCACCCCACAAACCCGAACCAAGCCCGAAGGGGGAAATTCTTGGCCCGAAAACCCGCATTTCCAAGGGCTGGAAGCACGAGATGCTCAATCCACGCATTAAAATCATTCCGCCACAAAATCATACCCCGCAGGTGAGATCCATAATCTCGCGCTCGCGTGAAGAGCCCGACCCAACGAATCCGCGATCACGGATCTAACTCCACAAACTTATAAAAAAAGGGTCTTCCGCCAAATCAGTGGGTAAATGAATGATTAACACACCGAACAACTTATCTGTAATGTGTTGTCGACGAAAACGACACTACACAGAAGGAG
>JADGFE010000058.1 GCA_016744085.1 Kiritimatiellales bacterium
CGAAGCCCGACCCTGCGTATTATTTTCATTCGTATCCATGCCCCGAACGTTATCAGGCATTGGCCTGGCTGCCTATGGGGTCGGGGAAGAGGCGTATACTGTGTTCTGCTCCTCTGCGAGGAATATTTCGTGATAAGAAACGGGTGGGCTGGCGCTGTGGCGCATGGCATATTACGCATATGACTGATTATGAGCGTGTAGCTAAAGTGATTCGCTATTTGGATAAAAACCGCGAGGTGCAACCGAGTTTGGCTAGATTGGCCAATCATATTGGCTTGAGCCCTTCATATTTTCATCGGTTGCTTTCTTCCTGGGCTGGAATTACTCCGAAGGATTTTCTTCAAGGCCTCACTGTGGCGCATGCGCGGGGAAGCTTGTTGGCTGGAAGTAGCGTATTGGAAGCTGCGCTGGATGCTGGATTGTCCGGTCCTGGGCGATTACACGATCTTGCTGTCAACCTGCAGGCCGCGACACCCGGAGAAATTAAATCTGGAGGAGACGGCTGGGTTATCTTTGCTGGTTATATGAATACGCCCTTTGGAATCGCTTTGTTGGCGGAAAGTCCTCGAGGGTTATGTCATCTCTCATTTGTTGAGGCTGAAGAAAGGTCTGCTGCATGGCAGGAGCTACTTGATCAATGGCCTAATGCTAAAGTGGAACGTGATGACAAAAGAGCAGGGGACTTGTGTTCGGAAATCTTTATGAAGGGACAGTATTCTTGCTGTCCTCAGTCGCCGGGGACGCCGACCCTCCTGCCTCTTAAGTTATACGTCAAGGGAACGGTATTTCAGATTCAGGTCTGGCAGGCCTTGCTTCAAATTCCTGCCGGTAAGCTGGTTAGTTATGGAAAACTAGCGGTCTTGGTTGGTAATTCAAAGGCGTCTAGAGCTGTTGGAGGTGCGGTTGGAAGAAACCCGATTGGTTATTTAATACCATGTCACCGGGTCATTCGTGAGGCCGGTGCAATCGGCGGTTATCGCTGGGGAAATACGCGGAAAAAAGCAATCCAAGTATGGGAAAGCGGTCAAATGGTCGAAATGCCCACGAATCATTAAAGTTTTTTCTGGCATCTCCCGCCATTTTCTCTATGGTGCTCCTCTTTTCGCGTTGAATTGTGAATTGCGGAAGGGTGCTTATTTGCGCAACTGACTAATCTACAGATGCTTTTTTACCTTTCTCATATCGATGTGGTTGGCGGTTTTGATCGCGCGGAGGAGTATTGAAAAAAAGTAAAATAAGTTAAATGTTTCGCTTGCGGAGTGTGCGCCGGATCTCTATTGTCCGTCGCTTGTATTTTTTAGGAAGGGATATATATGCCTACAATCAATCAATTAGTAAGAAAACCGCGTGGAGTTGCTCGTAAGAAGAGTAAGTCTCCTGCTTTAGCAACCTGCCCGCAGCGTCGGGGAGTTTGTTTGCTCGTTAAAACACAGACCCCGAAGAAGCCTAACTCGGCTTTGCGTAAAGTTGCACGTGTTCGTCTGACGAATGGTCGTGAGGTTAACGCATACATCGGTGGTGAAGGCCATAACCTGCAGGAACATAGTATGGTTCTGGTTCGTGGCGGTCGCGTAAAGGATTTGCCGGGTGTTCGCTACCACATCGTTCGTGGTGCACTTGACTGTTTGGGTGTGGATGGCCGTAAGCGTGGTCGTTCCAAGTATGGTGCTAAGCGCCCGAAATAAGGATTTAAACTATGGCCAGAAGACACAGAGCTGAAACGCGTGAACTGATTCCGGATCCCCGGTACAACAACAAGACTGTTGCGTACATGATCAACTGCGTAATGGAACGTGGTAAGAAATCAGTTGCAGCCAAAATCGTATATGGTGCTTTGGAGGATATCCAGGCCCAGCTTCCGGAAGAAGATCCGGTACACGTATTCACCATTGCGGTTGAAAACGTTGCCCCTCGTTTGGAGGTTAAGTCCCGCCGTGTTGGTGGTGCTACCTATCAGGTTCCGTTGGAAGTTAAACCAAAGCGTCAGACCGCACTTGCGACACGCTGGTTGATCCAATTTGCAAATAACCGTAAAGGTGTGCCAATGCGCAAAGCACTGGCTAACGAGGTGATTGATGCATTTCGTGGACAGGGCGCTGCCATTAAAAAGCGTGACGACACACATAAGATGGCGCAGGCCAATAAAGCCTTCGCACACTACCGCTGGTAAGCGACCCTAGTGATCGTAATATAGGAAATCCCCAACGGATGGGGGTCGCCGACGGAAAGGAAGCTTCCAATTATTGGAAGCTTCCGTTGTCGGATAAAAAGAAATGACAATTGTGAAACAACAGAATGACAAAGTGGCTAAGGGCTCGACTTCCAAACTGGAAGCCGCCGACCGTGCGCATGCATTGGCCTCTGTTCGCAACATTGGCATTGTGGCCCACATTGATGCGGGCAAGACGACAACTTCCGAACGTATTCTCTATTACAGCGGGAAAGTTCATAAAATTGGCGAAGTGCACGATGGCACAGCCACAATGGACTGGATGATTCAAGAGCAGGAGCGCGGCATTACGATTACATCGGCTGCAACCACCTGTTTCTGGAATAATCATCAAATCAATATTATCGACACCCCCGGCCACGTTGATTTTACCGTGGAGGTGGAGCGCTCACTTCGCGTCCTTGATGGCGCAGTGGGCGTTTTTTGTGCAGTGGGTGGTGTTCAACCGCAGTCCGAAACCGTATGGCGTCAGGCTAAGAAGTATAACGTTCCCCGTATTGCATTCGTCAATAAGATGGATCGCATGGGTGCCGACTTCGATAAGGTGTTGAACGAGATCCAAGCGAAACTTGGAGCATCTGCTTTTGCAATTCAGCTGCCGATCGGCGCTTCCGAAACCTTCAGCGGTATGGTTGATCTAATCAAGATGCAGGCCATGACCTTCTCTGAAGATGACATGGGCTCGAAAATTGAATATTTTGACATTCCTGCAGATCTGGCTGCCGAGGCTGAAGAAGCCCGAGCAACGCTGATCGAAAAAGTGGCCGAGGTTGACGAAGAGTTGCTCGAAGCCTATATGGAAAATACGGATGTTTCCGAGCAGGCGCTGATTGAAGCGCTACGCCGTGCAACCATTGCTAACCACATTGTACCGGTACTTGTTGGTTCATCGTTGAAGAATAAAGGGGTTCAGCCACTGTTGGATGCCGTTGTTTCTTATCTGCCTTCACCTGTTGATGTTGATGCCGTTGCCGGTATTAACCCGAAGAGCGAAAAAGAAGTCGTTCGCGAAACGTCTGATTTTGAGCCACTTACTGGTCTGGTCTTTAAAATGGCCAACGATAAGTTTGTCGGCAAACTGGCCTTTGTTCGCATTTATGCCGGCCAGCTGAAAAAAGGGCAGAACATTTTTAACCCGCGTACCCGTAAACGGGAACGAATCGGTCGTCTGCTGCGCTTGCACGCCAATCATCGTGAAGATGTGGATGTGCTGTATGCTGGCGAAATCGGTGGCATGGTAGGGCAGAAGCTCTTTACCACGGGTGATACGGTCTGCATGGAAAACGATCCGATCGTTCTCGAAAACATTGAATTCCCCGAGCCCGTAATCTCCATGGCCATTGAGCCTAAGAGCACGGCAGACAAGGAATCACTGGTTTCTGCGCTTCAGGATCTTTCCGATGAAGACCCCACTTTTATTACCAGCATCAACGAAGAAACCGGCCAGACCATTATTCAGGGCATGGGCGAACTTCACCTCGAAATCATCCGCGATCGTATTCTTCGTGAATATAAAGTGAAGGCCAATGCCGGTAAGCCGATGGTTGCTTATCGCGAAAGTGTTTCTAAAGCCGGAACGGGTAGTTTTACTTTTGAGCGCGATATTGGTGGCGAAAGCCATTATGCCAGCCTGTCTCTGCAGGTTAAGCCGAAAGCATCAGGTGCTGGCAATACCATCGATTTTGATGTTTCCACTAATATTGTTCCGAACGAATTCCGCAAGGGCATTGAAGAGGGCATCGCTGATGCGCTGCTTACCGGTGTTCTCGGGAATTTTGCCATCATCGATGCTGCAGTTACGGTTGTCGGCGGTCAGGCACACACTACGGAATCTTCTGAAATGGCATTTCGTTCCGCTGCTGTAATGGCACTGCGCGATGCGGTTTCAAACTCCGGCCCGGTTCTGCTAGAGCCGATTATGTTGCTGGAAATCGAGTCTCCTGAAGCCCACCTGGGTGATGTGATGGGCGATCTCAACAGCCGTCGCGGCCGTGTCCGCGAAATTAAGGCTACAAATGATCTTCAAGTTGTGCAGGCGGACGTTCCGCTTGCTGAAGTTTTTGGATACGCAACGTCGTTGCGTTCTTTAACAAAGGGTAGAGCGAGCTATTCGATGGAACCGCAAGCGTTTGAGCCGGTTCCTGCGACTATGACGGATTCTATCCTCAATCGATAAGAGAGATAACTATGACGAATCAACGCATCAGAATTAAGCTGAAATCGTTCGACCACCGTGTGCTCGACGTTTCCGCTTCTGAAATTGTCGAAACGGCACGTCGCACTGGAGCCCGCGTAGCTGGCCCCATTCCGCTTCCGACCCGTATCGAACGTTTCACGGTGAATAAGAGCCCGCACGTTAACAAAAAAGCGATGGAACAATTCGAAATCCGCACGCACAAGCGCCTGCTGGACATCATCGATCCAACCATCAAGACCGTTGACGAACTGAAAAAGCTGAATCTGCCAGCCGGTGTAGATATCACCATTAAGATTTAAGAAGGAGGGAATCATGAAAGGTTTGATTGGAAAGAAACTTGGGATGACCTCTATCTTCAATGAAGATGGTGTTGCCGTTCCGGTTACAGTAATTGAGGCAGGCCCTTGTGTGGTCACGCAGCTCAAGGATGTTGAAAAAGAAGGCTATGCTTCTGTTCAGCTCGGTTTTGAAGACCAGAAAGAACAGCGCATGACCAAAGCAGCCATGGGTCACCTGAAAAAGGCCGGCGCAACTGCTAAACGTATTCTACGCGAATTTCGTGTTGAAGGTGCTGAAGTAAGTCTCGGTGATACCGTTGATGCCAGCGCTTTCTCTGAAGTTAACTTTGTAGATATTACTGCCACCGGTAAAGGCCGTGGCTTCCAGGGTGTAGTCAAGCGCTACAACTTTGCTGGTGGTCGTGCGAGTCATGGTGGCGGATGGCTTCGTCGTCCGGGTTCAATCGGTATGTGCGAATTTCCGGGACGCGTTTTTAAGGGCAAGAAAATGCCTGGCCAGATGGGCGACAAGCGCGTTACGACTCAGAATCTTAAGATTGTTCAGGTTCGTCCTGAAGAAAATCTGATTCTGGTCAAGGGATCAGTTCCAGGTGCCAAGGGCGGCATCGTTACGATCAATGAAGCCCTCAAAAAGAAATAGGCAGGGGAGATCATGAGCAAATTACCTTTAAAAAATGTTAAGGGAGACAGCGTTGGCGACTACGAAGTTGCAGACAACCTCCTTGTACTCGATCGTGGCGACCAGGCCGTGCATGAAGCCGTTGTAGCTTACGGCGCTCATCAGCGTGCCGGAACTGCATCGACCAAGAGCAAGCGTTTTGTTGCCGGCAGCGGCAAGAAACCTTGGAAGCAGAAAGGACTTGGCCGCGCACGTGCCGGTTACAAGCAATCTCCTGTATGGCGTGGTGGCGCTGTGGCCCATGGCCCGCATCCCCGCAAGTATACAAAGAAGCTTTCCAAGAAAGTTACGAAGCTGGCTTTTCAGCGCGCTTTCAGTGCCAAAATTGACCAGGGTGAAATCACCGTGATCGACGAACTGGCGCTGTCTGCACCGAAGACCCGCGAATTCGTTGGTGTACTGGATAACCTCGGTCTCGACCGTGGCGGCTTGTTTGTTGTTGCCGAAGCGTCCGATAACCTCGTGCTGGCTTCTCGTAACCTCCAGCAGGTTGAAGTGGCTACTGCTTCTTTGGTTAACACCTACCAGATGCTTCGTCACAAGAACGTAATCGTTACCAAAGCCGGCATGGCAGCGCTCGAAGCGCGCATCGCCTAAAGGAGTCGATGATATGAAAAGTTCAGCCGATATTATTAAAAAGATTTTGTTGACCGAAAAGGGAACTCGCTTAGCTGAGGAGCAGAACAAGTATTTGTTCCGCGTTTCCATGGATGCCAACAAGATAGAAATCAAGCGAGCTGTAGAAGAGCTCTTCGAAGTCCGTGTTATGGCCGTCAATACGATGCGCCGAAAAGGCAAGAAGAAGCGTCAACGCACAGCTCATTTTGGAACAACTGCAGCATGGAAACGTGCCGTGGTAACCATACATGCAGATGACAAAGACAAGCTGATGCTGGTCTAGGGAGTTAATTGTAATGCCTTTAAAATCACATAAGCCGTACACACCCAGCCGTAGGCACATGGTGTTGTCCGACTTTGCCGACGTAACCAAGTCGAGCCCAGAACGCTCGCTGGTTAAGGCAAAGAAAAGTAGAGCTGGTCGTAACAGTGCGGGGCGTATCACAGTACGTCACCGTGGGGGTGGACATAAGCGCCGCTACCGTGTTATCGATTTCAAGCGCGAAAAGTTTGGCATTCCTGCCAAGGTTGCAGCGGTTGAATACGATCCTAACCGTTCGGCCCGTATCGCACTGCTGCATTATGCAGACGGTGAAAAACGCTACATTGTTGCGCCGGCCAACCTCGCGGTTGGATCCACGCTGATGTCCGGTCCGGATGCAGAGCCTTCAGTAGGCAACGCATTACCATTGGCCAATATTCCGCTGGGAATGACTATACATAACATTGAGCTCGTCGCAGGTCGTGGTGGTCAGATTGTTCGTTCAGCAGGTACCTCGGCTCAGCTGATGTCCCGCGAAGAAGAGTTTGCGCACATCAAGATGCCTTCCGGTGAAATTCGTCTTATCCGCACCAACTGCCTGGCCACTATCGGCCGCGTGGGTAACGTGGACCACAACAACATTGTGATGGGTAAAGCCGGCCGTAAGCGCTGGTTGGGAATCCGTCCTACTGTTCGTGGTGTTGCCATGAACCCGGTTGATCACCCAATGGGTGGTGGTGAAGGTCGTACGTCCGGTGGCGGACATCCGATGTCACCTTGGGGACTTCTCGCGAAGGGCAAACGCACCCGCGATAAGAAAAAACAGACCAATAAGTACATCGTTGAGCGGAGGAAGAAATAGTTATGGCACGTTCACTGAAAAAAGGTCCTTACGTTGACCTCAAGCTGGTTAAGAAGGTACGTAAGATGGAAGGCGCGAAACGCAAGTCTCCGATCAAAACATGGGCACGTAATTGTGTGATTGTTCCGGAATTTGTGGGTCAAACCTTCAATGTTCACAACGGTAAAGTTTTCGTTCCGGTGTTTGTTACGGAGAATATGGTCGGGCACAAACTAGGTGAGTTTTCACCTACCCGCGCATTCAGAACCCACGGTATGGCAACAGATAAGGGCTAAGGTCTAATTTTCTGAACGAAATCGCTGGATTTCAGGAAGTAAATACATAGACTGTCCGCCCTTTATACCTCGTGGACAAAATCGAGAGTGAAAACACAATGGAAGTAATAGCTAAAACTAAATATGTGAAGATGTCGCCGACTAAGGCGCGCGATCTGGCAAACGAAATTAAAGGTTTGTCGGTGGCGGATGCATTGCGCATTACCGAGTTCAATGCTCGCAAGGCTGCCGTACAAATCGGCAAGACCCTTAAATCGGCGATTGCAAATGCCGAAAATAACGAAGGTCTTGCAGTCGATAGCCTGATTGTTAAGAACGCCATAATAGATGGTGGACCGATGATGAAGCGTTTTCGTCCCCGTGCACGTGGCATGGCGAGTCCGATTCAGAAGAAGACCAGCCATATAACCATTATTCTAAGCGACAACGCGTAGTCGAAGGAGACTGTTTTGGGTCAAAAAGTAAATCCAATAGGAATGAGACTCGCTTTAACCAAGGACTGGCGTTCGCGCTGGTATGCGGACAAGCGTGACTTTGCAACTATGCTTAAAGAAGATGTCGACATCCGTGAACTCGTTGCAGAACGACTGAAAGATGCTGCTGTATCAGACATTTACATTGAGCGTTATGCCAATCGTATCCGTATCACCATCAAGACAGCACGTCCTGGTCTGGTAATCGGTCGTAAAGGCGAAGACATTGACGGACTTCGGGAGATTCTCTCCAAGATCACGAATAAAGAGATCTATATCGAGATTGCCGAAATTAAAAAGCCTGACGCGGATGCAACTCTGGTTGCTGCCAACGTGGCCATGCAGCTGGAACGCCGCGTGTCTCATCGTCGGGCCATGAAACGTGCCTTGCAAATGGCAATGGACAACGGTGCCCTCGGCATCAAGATCCTGGCTTCCGGCCGACTGAATGGTGCAGAAATTGCACGTTCGGAAAGTTATAAGGAAGGTATGGTTCCATTGCATACGCTACGTGCCAATATTGATTATGGTACTGCGGAAGCAAATACTATTGCCGGCATCATTGGCATCAAAGTATGGGTCTGCAAAGAAGCCGAAAAGAAAGCTTAGGAGTTGAACCATGCCTTTAATGCCGAAAAGAGTTAAATACAGAAAGGTTCAGCGTGGTTCGCGCGGAGGACTCGCGCAAACCGGAAATAAGCTGGCCTATGGAGAGTACGGTCTTCAGTCACTCGAACGCGGATGGATCACTGCGATTCAGATCGAAGCGTGCCGTGTTGCTGCAAACCGTGCCATGAAACGTAAAGGGAAACTGTGGATTCGCATCTTCCCTGATAAACCAATCACGAAAAAGCCGTTGGAAGTTCGTATGGGTAAAGGTAAGGGCGCCGTAGATCAGTGGGTTGCCGTTGTTAAACCCGGAACGATGCTTTTCGAGCTGGATGGAGTGCCGGAAACATTGGCAAAAGAATGTCTGCGTCTCGCAGCCACTAAATTGCCACTACGTGTTCGGTTCGTTCAGCGCCACGCTCATGACTAAAGGAGAGGGTGCGCAATGAAAGTAAATGAATTGAAAGAAATGACGAACGAAGAGCTGGATCAGCAGCTGGTTGAAATCAAAAAAGAGCAGTTTAATCTAAAGCTCCAGCAGGTTTCCGGTCAGTTGGAAAACCCAGCGCGCATCAAAGAGCTGCGCCGTACCGTCGCCCGAATTAAGACCATCAAAACCGCTAAGGTTGAGGGGTAGAGGTTATGGAAGAGACGAATAGAAATCTCAGAAAAACTCGTGAAGGCCGCGTATGCAGCAATAGCGGCGACAAAACGATCGTTGTACTTGTTGAGCGCCGTGTTCGTCACCCGCTTTACGGTAAAGAGATCCGCATGTCGAATAAGGTTCACGTACACGACGAAGAAAACCGTGCCAAGGTTGGCGACGTTGTCCGCGTGATGGAAACCCGCCCGATGAGCCGCCTAAAACGCTGGCGTTTGGTGGAAGTCGTTTCCGAATCAGCCAAATAAGGTAAAGAGCGATGATCCAAGAATTAACACGTTTAAAAGTAGCAGATAACTCCGGAGCACGTACCGTTATGTGTATCCGTGTGCTCGGTACAAAGAGCAAGGTTGCCCGTGTTGGCGACGTTATCCGCTGTAGTGTCAAAGAAGCACAGCCTAATGGTGCGGTAAAGAAAGGCGATCTCTGTAAAGCGGTTGTTGTTCGGACCCGCAGCACCATTCGTCGGTCCGATGGCTCTTGCCTTCGTTTCGATGGAAACGCAGCTGTAATTATTGACGATGCCAACAATCCGCGCGGTACCCGTATTTTCGGGCCGGTAGCCCGCGAGCTTCGCGAAAACGACTTTATGAAAGTTGTCTCGCTGGCTCCGGAAGTACTCTAAAAGCGCAGGACAGGAGTTTATCATGAGCAAAGCCATAATCAAAAAAGGCATCGACGTAACTGTCATTGCCGGAGATGACAAAGGCAAAACCGGAAAAGTTCTCCAGGTCATTCCCGAAAGTGGGCGTGTACTAGTTGAAGGAGTTAACTTTGTTAAGAAACATATGCAAAAGAGCGAGGATAATCCTCAGGGTGGAATTGTTGAACGGGAAGCACCGGTCGCGATTTCAAATCTGAAGGTATCCGTTTAACCGTTCCAAGCATTGGAACCGTAATTTTGGAGGAAGGGTTAATGACCCCAACACTAAAAACTAAATATAAAGATGTGGTAGTCGGCTCACTTATGGAAAGCCAAGGCTACTCGAGCAAAATGCAGGTTCCCGCAATTAAGAAGATCGTTTTGAACCTCTGTATTTCGGTGAACTATGACCGCGATACGCTGGGTGCACTCGCCGATGACCTCGGTAAGATCACCGGGCAGAAGGCCATTATTACTAAGGCCAAGAAGAGTGTTTCCAACTTTAAATTGCGAGAAGGCATGTCTATCGGTGCGAAGGTTACTCTTCGTGGCGACCGTATGTATGAATTCATGGATCGTCTGGTCAACGTTGCGTTGCCTCGTATCCGCGACTTCCGCGGCATCCCTGGAACTTCATTCGACGGGCAGGGCAACTATTCTATGGGCCTGCAGGAACAGACCGTGTTCCCGGAAATCGATCCGGACAAGGTTAAACATACGCATGGTATGGACATCACGTTCGTAACTTCCGCTACAGAAGATGGCGAAGCGAAAGAACTTCTCACGATGATGGGAATGCCTTTTGCCAAGGCCAACTAGGAAAGGGGTATAAAATGGTTTTAACAGATCCAATTGCTGACATGTTGACCCGAATTCGCAATGCGAATATGGCGGAGATCAAAGTCGTGCAGATGCCTCACTCTAAAATGAAGAGTGAAATTGCACGCCTGCTCAAAGCTGAAGGCTTCATCAAAGATTACACGATGGAAAATGACGAAGGTAAAAGTACCCTCAACCTTTTCCTGAAATTCACGAGTGACCGCGAACCGGTCATCCAGGGGCTACGCCGTATTAGCAAGCCCAGCTGCCGCAAGTATGCCAATGCCGAAGAGGTTCCGCGCGTTTTAGGTGGAATTGGTATTGCACTACTCAGCACGTCTTCGGGCGTAATGACTGATAACGAAGCTAGACAGAAGAAAGTCGGGGGCGAAGTCCTCTGCTACGTCTGGTAAGGAGACTGTTAGATATGTCAAGAATCGGTAATCAACCTGTTTTAATCCCCGGCGGTGTAACCGTCGAGGTGAGTGGCCAAACAGTCGTAGTCAAGGGCTCTAAGGGCGAAAGCTCTTACACATCGCCCAGCTGCATTGCTGTGAAGGTCGAAGATAATAACGTCGTGGTTTCCCGCACGGACAACTCTAAATTTGGTAAAGCCATGTTTGGTACCGTCCGCAGTCTGATAGACAACATGGTCGTTGGTGTTAGTAAGGGCTACAAGAAAGATCTGATCATTGAAGGTGTCGGTTATAAGGCGCAGATGAAAGGTCAGGAAATTATTCTTTCGCTCGGATTCTCACACGAAATCAACTATTCGATTCCTGATGGAATCAAAGTTGACGTGCAGAATAACACAAACGTTTCCATTGAAGGAATCGACAAGCAGCTGGTAGGTCAGGTAGCCGCACGTATTCGTGACTACTCACCGGCTGAACCGTACAAAGGCAAAGGTGTTCGCTATGCTGGTGAACAGATTCGTCGCAAGGAAGGTAAGGCGGTTGCATAATCATGAGTATTAAAACTAAAAAAGATTTAAGAGTTCGTCGCCACTTGCGAGTGCGCAACAAGATTCAGGGAACTGCCGCGCGTCCGCGCATGGCGATCTTCCGCTCTAACAAGCGCCTTGAAGTTCAGTTCATCGACGATGATGCTCGTCTGACCCTCGTTGGAGTTTCCAGCACGGGTAAGAATGCCGAGGCCGCTAAGGCTCTCGGAACCAAAGCTGCGGAAGCAGCCAAGGGTAAGGGCATTGAAACTGTCGTCTTCGATCGTGGCGGATTCGCCTTCGGTTCAAACCTCAAGACGCTGGCCGACAGCGCTCGCGAAGCGGGATTAAAATTCTAGGAGTAGCTCAATGGCAGAAGAACGTAATGAACGTAAAGGTCGCAGGGAAGGCGGAGGACGAGGTCGCAAGCGCGAAGATCGTACTCCCCGTGAAAAACCTGAATTCGAGGAACGGGTAGTCCACATCAGTCGTAACTCTAAAGTGGTTAAGGGTGGACGTCGTTTCAGCTTTGGTGCACTTGTAGTGGTTGGCGATCGTAAGGGTCGCGTAGGTTATGGTCTGGGTAAGGCTGCTGAGGTGGCAGAAGCCATCCGTAAAGCAGGTGAGTCCGCCAAGCGTAATCTGCAGACGGTTACCATGCGTGGCACAACGCTTCCGCATGATGCCCTCGGCAAATACAGTGGTGCTCAGGTTTTGATTCGTCCGGCCTCAAAAGGTACTGGAATCATCGCAGGTGGCCCATGCCGTGCTGTACTTGAACTCGCAGGAGTTCGTGATGTATTGGCTAAATCGCTGGGTAGTAACAACCACCTTAACGTAACTAAAGCAACGCTGACCGCTTTGGGACAACTTCGTTCCAAGGAAGAAGCACTCGCCCTCCGAAAGGGTTAGTTTTTAGAAGGAGATAGAATCATGGATTTGCATTCATTGCAGCCAGCAGAAGGTTCCAAGCATCGGAAGATCCGCGTAGGCCGTGGCCGCGCATCCGGCAAGGGAAAAACCGCAGGACGCGGCCATAAAGGTCAGATGTCCCGAGCGGGCGCCACCCATAAGCCACTGTTTGAAGGTGGTCAGATGCCGTATTACCGCAAGCTTCCGAAGCGTGGTTTTAATAACTTTAACAGTAAGACGGTTGTTCCGGTTAACCTCGATGCCCTCAATAAGTTTGATGATGGCACTGAAGTAACTATTGAGCTGCTCATTGAAACTGGTTTGGTTAACGGGCGTTTTGACGGAGTTAAGATTTTGGGAAGTGGTGAAGTAGAAAAGAAACTGACTGTTAAGGTCAATGCATTCTCTGCTTCAGCCAAAGAAAAAATCGAAGCCGCCGGCGGCTCCTGCGAAATCGTATAAGTAATAAAAAAAGGCCACATCGCCATGCTTTCTGCATTCGTCAATATCTTTAAAATCGCTGAGCTCAGAAAAAGAATTCTTTTCACCCTTGGTCTGATCTTTATCTGCCGTCTTATTGCTGCAGTTCCGCTTCCGGGTGTGGATGCAGTGGCCATTCGCGCGTTTATTGATTCGCAGGGCGGGGCGCAGGGTGGTCTTACCGGCATCATGAACCTTTTCAGCGGCGGGGCACTGCTCCAGTGCTCTATCGGTACGCTGGGCATTATGCCCTACATTAGCGCATCGATTATCCTGCAGCTGATGGGTGCAGTTATTCCGCATTTGGAAAATCTGAAGAGAGAAGGTGATGTTGGTCGTCAGAAAATTACGCAATACACCCGATACCTGACCGTCATTATTTGTTCGGTTCAGGCTATCGCGATGGGTGTTGCATTGCAGAGCGGTGGATATTTCGGCCTGCCGGCGGAAGTGGTCCGCATTCCGGGGCTTGGTTTTGTTCTATTGACGACGCTCAGTCTGGTTACCGGTGCACTTCTTTTGATGTGGATTGGTGAGCAGATGACGGATCGGGGTATCGGAAACGGTATTTCTTTGATCATCACAATTAACATCATCAGCGCAATGCCAATGGCTGTAAAAACTTTGGTTGATAAGCTGACACCTGTGGATGGTGTTGCTGAAATCGGCGTCTTCCATCTGGTGCTCCTTATTTCGCTTATTTTTGTTGTGATTATTGGTGTTGTTGCGGTCACTCAAGCGCAGCAGAAAGTGCCGGTTCAATATGCGAAGCAGATGGTCGGTCGAAAAATGCTTGGTGGCCGTACTGCACACCTGCCATTGCGTGTTAACTATTCCGGCGTGATGCCCATCATTTTTGCGATGGCTATTTTACAAATCTTCCCCTCGATAGCGAATTATCTGCCATTCCAGTGGGCAAAAGATTTTTCCGGGTCATTTACACCAGAATCGATTGGGTACATGTCCGTTCTTGGTCTCATGATCCTATTCTTCTCCTATTTCTGGGTAGCGACTCAGTTTAAACCCGTTGAAATTGCTGATGACTTGAAGCGTCGCGGCGGTTATATTCCCGGCATTCGTCCTGGACGACCGACTGCGGAATATCTTGACCGTACCATGACCCGCTTGACTTTAGCTGGCGCGGTCTTCTTAACCGTCATTTGTGTCCTTCCGGGCATCATGACAGCTCAGTTTAAGGTGCCTTACATTGTGGCGTCCTTCTTTGGCGGTACTAGTCTGTTGATTATCGTTGGTGTAATGCTGGATACGATGCGACAGATTGAATCTCATCTGCTGATGCGCCACTACGACGGGTTCCTTAAAAAAGGAAAAATGCGCGGCGGAAAAGTGTGAACGCAGTAGTACTTTTGGGTCCCCCCGGTGCCGGCAAAGGCACCGTTGCAGAAGTCCTCGTGAATAAGGGATACAAGCATGTGTCCACGGGTGCATTGCTGCGGGAACAGATCCAATTGAAGACACCGCTTGGTATTGAAGCCAAGAAAGTAATGGATCACGGCCAGTTTGTTCCCGATGAAGTGGTTGTTGAAATGATTGGCGAGCTTTTCATCGAGGCAGACTCTGATGCCAACATTCTTTTCGATGGATTTCCTCGCACGCTGGTGCAGGCGCAAAAGCTGGATGACATGCTCGATAGCCTCAGCGGTACATTGAGCGATGTCATTCTGATGGAGTGCCCGGACGATGTCATCGTTAAGCGCATCACCGGACGACGAACCTGCTCAACATGTGGAGCTGTTTATCATATTCACTATAATCCGGCAGATAGCTGCACTATTGATGGGTGCGATATTACGCAACGTCCGGATGATGATGAGGCCACGGTGCGAAAGCGTATTGAAGTGTATGATGAGCGTACTGCTCCGCTGATTAAATATTACAGCGATAAGAATCTGGTCCAATCTGTTGATGCGAGTCAAAGTATCGATATGGTCAGGGGCCACGTAGTTTCTCTTTTGGGATAAGCCGATATGATTACGATCAAAAAACCAGCTGAATTGGATGCCATGCGTATTGTTGCCAAGAAAACGGCAACCATTCTGCATAAGGTGGCTTCAAAGGTGGCGCCAGGAGTCACCACGAAGGAGCTGGACGACTATGCCGCTGAATTAGCGCAGAAAGCAGAGGGGCGTTGTGCCTTCTATGGTTACCACGGTTTTTCCGGCCATATCTGTTCTTCCGTGAATGAAGAAGTGGTTCATGGCATTCCCGGTCGTCGCGTGCTGAACGACGGTGATATTGTTAGTATTGATTTTGGCCTCGTTTTTGGAGGCTTTGTTGGCGACACCGCAATCACGGTTGCTGCAGGAACTATTGATCCTGAATGGCAGCTTCTGCTGGACAAAACGCAGGAATGTTTGATGGCTGCTATTGGGCAGGCTGTGGAAGGGAATCGCCTTTCCGATATTTCAAATGCGGTGCAGGTTGTGGCTGATGCAGCCGGCTATGGTGTAGTGCGCGATTTTGTTGGGCACGGTATTGGCCGTGAGCTGCATGAAGACCCGCAGATTCCTAATTATGGCCCACCCGGCCGCGGCCCTGTGCTGAAAGCGGGTATGACTTTTGCCATTGAACCCATGATCAACCTCGGCGTCCATAAGACGGAAACCCTGAGTGATGGATGGACTGTAGTAACCAAGGATCGGCTTCCCTCTGCGCACTTCGAGCATACAATCGCCGTGGGCAAAGAAAAGGCGGAGATTTTAACCATCCCCGATGTAGCATAAAATCCGCTGGTTCGTAGATGCGATGTCCTCATCGCGTTATTTGAGGAGCGGGAAAGCGACGGGGCATCGGTTCTGCGAGGCCCTCGATTAAGGATTTTTGAACCGCTCACAAAGTTCGGCGTAGACTTTTGCAGCATCGTAGCCAAGCGCTTGTATGCGTCTCTTCGGCGACCGCCTTGACAGGACTACGCGTTCTGAGTTTCGCGGGATGTTTTCCACTGAGCTGGCGTCCAGCTGTATACGCCTCTTCCCCGACCCCATAGGCAACCAGGCCAATGCCTGATAACGTTCGGGGCATGGATACGAATGAAAATAATACGCAGGGTCGGGCTTCGTACAGCGAGGAAGAACGCCGGGAGTTGGTGCAGGAGTTTCTGTCATCAGATTTAACGCAGGCGGCATTTTGCAGGGAATGGAATCTCAATTCCAAAACGCTGGCCGGATGGCTGCGCATCGAGCGTATGCGTCTCTTCCTCGACCCCGTAGGCAGACGCGCTGAAGCCTGATAACGTTCGGGGCATGGATACGAATGAAAATAATACGCAGGGTCGGGCTTC
>JADGFE010000243.1 GCA_016744085.1 Kiritimatiellales bacterium
CCGTAAGCGATCAATAAACCGCACCTTGCAAGGCTGTTTCGGTTATGGGATATTGTCGGGGTCTCAGAGCTGAGAGGTTTTATACACTGTGACCCCAGTTCGCTGTGATGCGTACACCGCCATGGTATGGGAGAGATTCTCAAACAGAGAACGAATAAACCTGTGTGATTCTGGAGCGGTTGCTTTGGCGGTCAGTTCAAGTTATGTGACATGCGGAGGACCTGAGAGCTGAGAAGGTTCCACATACTGTGGCAGCAGAGCTTTGAAATCCTCTTCTGTCATGGCCTGTGGAAGATTTTCAAAGAGAAACCGAAGATACCAGTATGGTTCGAGACAGTTTGCTTTGGCGGTTTCAATAAGGGTGTACATGGCGGCACTTGCGGTTGCCCCTTCTGGTGTTCCAGAAAACAACCAATTTTTGCGCCCAACGGCAAAAGGCCTGATGCTATTTTCAGCGAGATTGTTATCTGGCGTTACGTGGCTCGTATCGACAAGTACAACAAGCCTGTGCCATTGATTTAAGGCATATCCAATGGCCTTTCCCAATAAACTTTTGGGCGGGACCTCATCGACTTTGCTGTCCAGCCAACGCTTGAATTCATCCAGCAACGGTTTGGTCTTTGCCTGCCGTTCCTGGAGAAGATCATCTCCGGTCAATCCCTTTGAGAGGGCATCTTTCTCAATTTTATAAATTTTCCGGATGTACTTCATCGCCTGATCGGCGGCACCAGATCTGGGTTTACCATCCTTTCCTTTTCCGCAGGCCTTGAGGACATCCATGAAATTCCGACGCGCGTGTGCCCAGCACCCCATGTGTGAGATACCCGCCTTGTTATCGAGAAAATCATATCCGGAATATCCATCTGTTTGGACAACACCGGTATACCCCTGCAAAAATGCAGCGGCGGCATCCCCCCCACGGGTGGCATGATACTCAAAAATAATGCCGGGACGCTCCGGGGGACCCCCACGGAAAATCCACATATAGGATTTCGTTGTATTCTTTCTTCCAGGTTCTTTGTGAACCTGGACTGGCGTCTCATCTATCCGAATCAACGGTCCCGAAAGAACTTCCTTTTTAAGAATTGCGAGAAGGATCTCGCAACTTTCGGCTATCTTCTGTGCCCAGTTGCACATGGTCGCCCTGGGGATACTTACCCCGATCCTCAGAAATTGTTTCTCCTGACGATAAAAGGGCAAGGCATCGACAAACTTGGCCACCATAACAAAGGCGATCAATCCCGGGGTTCCGATGCTCTTGGGAATAATTTGCTCAGGGACCGGTGCAATGGCAACTGTAGGGCCATCGCTTTCAACACCCTCGCAATTTTTACAGGCGTATTTCAGACGGATGTTGCGGATCACCTGGATTTTTGCAGGGATGATGTCGAGTTGCTCCGAGACTTCTTTACCGATACATTCTTTCAAGCAGCCACATTCGCACTGCTTTTCAGCGTCATCTATATCATGGACTACTTCAATCCGAGGAAGGTTTTCAGGAATGGGCTTGCGTCCACGTTTTTTACGCTTGTGGGCTGGAATATCAATTTCGTCATCTTCTTCCGGTTGTTCGGCTATCGGGAAATCTTCTTCCGGTGGATCGAATAGAGAAAGTTGTTTGGGTAGATTCTCATCAGATGGCATCTTTTCACTTTTGCGACCAAAGAGTCTATCCTGAAGACAACGAATTTGCTCCTTTAGGATGTTGATTTCAGATAGATATTCCTTCTCCTTTTTTAAAAAGGAGTCGATTATCTTCTTTAACTCATCAACCTTATCAGGTGCTATGTCAGCCTCACAAATCATGGGACTGAACATAGCATAAAACGGGACGTTTTTAAAGTTTTACTATCAAAAAAGCGTTGAAAATTTCAAGGAATCGTGGGCCTCTCTTTGACGGATATCGAGTCCATCCATCAACCAGGTGAGTTCCCGTTTTCCAATGGTCATGATCTCCTCTTCAGAGGCTGGCCATTTAAAAGAATGTTTCTCCAGTCTTTTATGCCAGAGACAGAAACCATTCCTGTCCCAATAGAGAATTTTAATCATATTGCGTTTCCGGTTACAAAAAACAAACAGATGACCGGAAAAGGGGTCAAGCTCCAGATGTCCACTTACCAGTATCGATAACCCGTTAATGGATTTACGCATGTCGGTATTGCCCATGGCAAGATAAACCTTGATGTTGGTTGAAGGTAAAAACATCAAATCCTCTTTAACGTCAAAAGTACCCTCTCCAGAGTCTCTGGTGAAAAATTATCCGAAACTTCAATGCTGAATTCGGAGCCCATTGTGATACGGAGAGAGGGGGCTTCAGTATTTTGCAACAACCGAGTTGATTGGATAGGCCCAGTAGGGACCTGAATAAATTTTACTGGCAATTTTGTCATACTGAAGCGGCGCTTCCAGTATCTGAATCGAGCGATATTTAAGCCGTTTTGTCTACAATATTCCGCCTGGCTTAATCCCGATGGAGTCCATGATTCCATATGAGATCGCCAAAACTGTTCACGTTCATCATCAGAAATCGGTTGCTCTACCGAAGCCTGCGCCTGCAAATTTTTTGTCATAATTGAATAAGCCTCCTTCAATGTGAAAGTTGACTTACTATGACACGGCCTGACAGGCCTGAAAAGATGGGGTTAATTGATCGCTTACGTTGGTCTGCTGCCTTAAGCGACGAAGCAGGTTCGCAACATCCTCCAAGTTATCAACCAAATAGGGCCGGATAGATCGGTTGGTGAATAAGCCCTCTCCTTTAAGTGTTGCGGCCTGACTCTCAGTGAGAGGATAGGTTAGAATCTTGTATTTTCCAACCGTCACCGTTGAAGGCGGAATTTGCAGAGCTGGGTGCAATCCTTCAAGCGCCAACACCTTCGCAATAGCGCGCAGCGTAGGGTACTTAAGATCAGGATTTTGCATCTCGGAAAATAGGAAGTGAGTAAGCCTCCTGTCGTGCACTCCATCGGTCTCTCTGAGGATTCCCATGCTTTGCTTCAGAAACCAAAACACATCCTGCTCGGAGGACAACCGCTTACGCAGTAGAGGGCTGAACAGGCCATCAATAAG
>JADGFE010000244.1 GCA_016744085.1 Kiritimatiellales bacterium
GCAACGATAGAATTCGGTATCATTTTTAGGCGAACCGGGCAAATTCCGCAACGGCCAATGATAGCGGTCTTTTCAGGGGAGCGGGTCAGGTGTTCTGATTATCTGAGCACTTCTTTTTCTCGTTTGGGGCGCTATCAAATGGAATGTCGATGACACGATTCAAGAGCCTGAGGAAGAGCTCTAGAGAAAACTATGTCTATTTGGATGATCATCATTGCGTATCTCTGTATCATTGGACATCTCGGTTTCCAGGACTATAGAATCAGGAAATCGGCCGCCGACTATATGCTCGGCGGACGCTCGTTTCACCCGTATGTCATGGCGATGTCATATGAGGCCACCTTCATCAGCACTTCGGCCATGGTCGGGTTCGGCATCGGCGCGCTGGTCAACCTCAGCTGGCCGCGCGTTATATGATGGTAAAGAGCGACAAGGAACTCAAGCGAGCATTCCGATCGGCGGCGTTTTTAGTATGATGATGACCGGCGTGGTTTTCATTGAAGGATCCTAAAATCGGGGTGATAAATCTTTCAAACGATTGATCACATCGGGAATTGCAACTAGTGCCCTATCAATTTCTTCTTCGGTCGTATTGCGACCAACACTGAATCGGACAGCCCCCTGAAGAAGCGAAGGTTTTAGTTGCATGGCTTTGAGCACGTGCGATGCTTCAATGGATCCGGATTGGCAAGCGGAACCCGTGGAAACACAAATGCCCCTATCATCCAGCATGAGAAGAATTGCCTCACCTTCGAGATATTCAAAACTAATATTCAGCGTATTCGGCAAACGCTCAGTTGTGCCTCCATTAACAACAGCACAGTCGCACACAGCTAAAATCCCCTGCTCCAGCTTATCGCGCAGCGTGGTCATTTTTTGACCGAGCTCATCCATTTGCTGCTTGGCCAATTCGCAGGCTTTTCCGAGTCCAACAATATACGGAACATTTTCAGTGCCGCCTCTGCGACTGCGTTCCTGATGACCGCCTTTGTTTAGGGAATGAAGACGTGTACCCCGCCGAACAAACAACGCACCAATACCTTTGGGCGCATTTATTTTATGTCCGGAGAGCGATAGCAGATCGACAGGAACTTCCTGCAGATTTATCGGCAACCTGCCGACGGCCTGTACGGCATCGGTATGAAAGGTCCCATCCACTTCTTTAACCATTGTAGCCAAATCATGAATGGGAGCTATTACACCGGTTTCATTATTCGCCCACATCAAGCTGGCTAAAACCGGTTCGTCGCTCTCCGCAAGCGATTCCCTCAGTAACTCCTGATCAATTGATCCACTTTGATCAACCGGCAGCCGAGTTACGCTGAAACCCTCCTCCTCCATCGCATCGGCAGGTTCGAGGATGGCGGCATGCTCCGACTGAGAGATCAGAATTGAAGGCTGCTTCCGCATGGCGGTTGCCGCACCGCGCAAAGCCAGATTATTGCTTTCGGTACCACCGGAGGTAAAAACGATCTCACTGACGTCCGTTGCACCAATCAGCGAAGCAACGGAATCGCGCGCCTGATCCAAGGCCCGCTTTGCCCGATTACCTACCGTATGCAGACTGGAAGGATTGCCCCACTCTTCCTTTAAGAAGGGAAGCATGGCATCGATAACTTCGGGAGCAACCGGGGTGGTTGCATTATGATCCAGATAAATTGTTTGCTGCATACGCTCCGCCTGCGTTTAGTAAGTAAGCTGAGTAGACTATGCTGAAGAAGCCGTTTCAGCAATCAGTTCTTCAATCCGACCATGACAACGTCCGCACCCCATCCCAGCTCTGCATAGCTCGGAGACTTGTGCAACTTCAGTAATGTCGATTTCTGCCAGAACCGTTCGAATTTCTGATTCCGCTACACGAAAACATTTACAAACAAGATCGGGAGGGAGCTGCATAATTTAGTTAGCTAAGCTCCAGCATGGCTTCGATGGAGCGGGTCGCCTTTTTGGCAATTTCATCTGGAACCGTGATGCGGTGCTGAAGGTCTTCCAGTGCCCAAAAGACTTTTTCGAGATCAATTTTCTTCATGTTCGGGCAGAGCGCCCGCTCACTGACGGAATAAAATTTCTTACCTGGATTTTCATTGCGCAAGCGATAGAGCATGCCCATTTCTGTGGCAACAATGTATTCCTTGTGGTCCGACTCGCTGGCAAACGTAATCATCTGGCCGGTAGACAGCAGCTGATCAGCCATATCGCGGATTCCCTGTGGGCACTCCGGATGCGCCATGATGACAGCTTCGGGATGCTCATCTTTTTCGCGGCGGATATCTTCTTCGCGAATACGGGAATGTGTTGGGCAGTAGCCGTCCCAGATAATCATTTCACGGCCCAGTTCTTCCTGTATGTAATGCCCGAGATGCGTATCCGGCACAAAAATAATTTCTTTATCGGCCGGAACGGAGCTCACAATTTTCATCGCGTTCGATGAAGTGCAGCAAAGGTCGCATTCCGCTTTAACAGCGGCGCTGCTGTTTACATAGCAGATCACCACAGCACCGGGGTGCTCGGCTTTCTTTGCACGCAACTGATCGGCGGTAATCATATCCGCCATCGGACAACCGGCAAATTGATCCGGCAGAAGAATAGTTTTTTCAGGACTGAGGATTGCTGCCGTCTCGGCCATAAAGTGAACGCCGCAGAAAACAACGATTTCTTCATCCAGTTCTGCTACTTTTTGGCTGAGCTCCAGCGAGTCGCCCGTAAAGTCGGCAATGGCCTGCACTTCATCCGGCTGATAGTTATGGGCAATAATAATTGCGCCACGCTCTTTCTTGAGCTCCTGAATCTTGTCTTCGATGGATTTCATTCCTATACCTCGGTCAAAAACGGCGTATATAAAACGAACCTTCACCGAAAAACAAAACAAAAAGGTACAGAGTTATCCTTATTCAAGTAGTCGCACAGTTGGGATCTTCTTTCCCTTGCAGACCTTATCTTTCTGCCTCTTCCGCAGAATCGGTGGGTAGTATGCTGCCCTTTTATGCCCCTAACCCCTGAAAACAGGAGATTTTCCTTTAAAATAGACCCTTTCTTTCCTG
>JADGFE010000059.1 GCA_016744085.1 Kiritimatiellales bacterium
TCCACCTTCCGGCGAAGCGCAGGAATTCTTCCTTTGGAAGAAATAAATTATTTATCCGTACTGATCAGTTCGCACAGGTCGCACTTCCGTGAAGAACCTAAATTTCGCATGATTCCGGATCTTGGCAACCGAACGCAGTGAACGCCTTTGGTCAGCTGGGCGAAACCTTGGTATTCGATTACCATAATAAGCTTACCGGCCAAAAATCGATGTACTTTTGGAATTCTCGAAAGTCAGCGTATCCACGAGCTATTCGTAGTATTATCTCCCGGTAGAGTTTCATTCTGCGGAAAATCTGCGAAAAAAGGTGGCCGGACTCGATATCACGAATGCCTTCGTCAGTGGCATTAGCGGTTAATTAAACTTTAATCCTGCCGAACACGTTCCTATATTCCACACCACTTTTATGAGGGGAACGGATATTAATTTAGATTCAGAAATAAAACGGTGGCAGGAAAAGCTCTTCAGTCGCTCCATTCGGCGTGCACGAAAACTAGAACGCATCACCAAACTAATCGGCAGTGTGCATAATCTCCAATGCTTGGAAATCAGTATGGGCGACGGGATCATCAGTACAAAATTGCGTTCACTCGGTGGTAGCTGGAAAACCATGGTCTCCGATCAAGGTGCGGCGGAGTCACTTGCCTATTCAGTTGGAGAAGCCCCTCTCATCCCTGAAGACGGAAAACTCCCCTTCGAAGACCATACATTCGACCGTGTGGTCATCGTCGATGCACTCGAAGACATCACCGACGACTATGCTTTTTTACATGAGTGTCACCGCGTTCTTAAAAATGACTGCTGGGTCATTATACACGAAAACCGCCGGATCCCATTTAGTCTGGTTGCCCTGTTTCAGAAAATTTTCGACGTTACACCGGTTTCCAGCGGAGCCCATCGCAATGGCTATACCGTGAATGAACTTTTTAATATTCTCAAGGATGGCTACGACGTTCCGGAAACCATCACCTATTCCAATGGGTTATTCGAAGTAATAGCCACCATCGGCAACCTACTGCAAAAATCCATAACGGATGGACCCTACTGGAAAATTAAAAGTCAGGTGCGCGAGGAAGAATTATATAAATATAACCGACTCTTCAGCATTGCCGGCATTGCCTATCCCATTAACTGGTTACTTTCCAAAATCGAATTTTTGCCGGGCCATAAATTACTCGTTAAAAGCCGGCGGCGTCACTGGCGACCACGGGTTCAACCTAAACTAATCGATGGTCGCTCCATCGCTGAAGCAGCAATCAATACCAAAATCGGAACTGCGGCCCCATTTTAATGAAAGTGAACTACCGCAAACTTGAGCAATCGATCGGTTATCGTTTTAAAAAGAAAGCCCTACTCGAACTTGCAGTAACGCATCCTTCATTCCGATACGAAGATAAAGATGCGACTGACGATAATCAGCGACTCGAATACCTCGGCGATGCCGTGCTCAGCCTGATTTCCGCCGAACACCTTTTCACTAACAATCCCGATGCCCGCGAAGGCGACATGTCCAAACTGCGCAGTCGCCTTACCCAGGATCGTAAGCTGGCCAAGATCGGTGCAAAAATTGGGATTAGTGAATTTTTACGTCTCGGTCGAGGCGAAGAACAAAACGGCGGAGCACAGCGTGCGTCCAATCTGGCCGATGCCGTTGAGGCCATCATAGGTGCCGCCTGGGTTGACGGCGGAGCTCGTGCAGCCAATAAAATTTTTAAAACCGTCTTCGTACCCGAGCTCGAAGAGTTAGGAAAAGGTCCCGCGCAGAGTAACCCCAAAGGTAATCTGCAGGAATATGCTCAAAGCCATGACCACGGCATTCCCGAATACGAAACCATCGAAACCACCGGCCCCGAACATAACCGTATATTTACTGTTGAAGTAACCGCCTGCGGAAAAACATGGAAAGCCACAGCCAGCAGTAAACGCGAAGGCGAACGCCTCGCCGCCCTGCTGGCCTTGGAAGAGTTAACTCAGAAGTAGTACCGTTTCTTGACTCATGCCCACTAAATATTAACAATCGCTTCATTATTTATGTCGTACTTTTAACCTGAGGTATCAAATGAAATTGTCCGTAGTTTTTTCAGCGTCTGTGGCGGCTGGCTTTGCAGCCATGATTTCCGCCTGTTCAACACAATCAGTTAGTCAGGAGGTCTCAATCGCTCCCATTAGCGAAATTGAAACGAGCCCAGAGTCATATAAAGCCAATGCAGAACAGGAGCTGATAAATTCATCTGAAATTTTCCAAACGCTGGAACTGCTGGATGGCCCGAAAACGGCAGAGTCCGTATTAGTACCGTTGAATGAGCTGGAATTAATATTGAGCAAGAGTGCCAGTAAAGCATCGCTTTTCTACAACGTACATCCTTCGCAGGAAATTCGGGACATTGCCGAAAATCAGCAAAAAGAAATCACAAAACTATATAACGAAATCAGTCTATCCCGTCCGCTTTATGAAACCTGCAAAGCGGTGGACGCATCAAAGGCTGACACTCTCACCCAACGTTATCTTGAACATACCCTCCGCGACTTCCGCCGCAGTGGCGTCGATCAATCCGATGACGTGCTGGCCCGCATTAAGGAACTCAATAATGAACTGACGGAGCTGAGTCAGGGATTTTCCATGAATGTCCGACAGGATGTACGGAGTATCACATTAACTTCCACCAATGAACTCGCCGGCCTCCCTGAAGATTATATTGCCGCACACATGCCTGATGAAAACGGTGAAATTAAAATCACAACCGACTACCCCGACTATATCCCCTTCAGCCGCTATGCGGAAAATGATGCAGCTCGTCTTGCGCTATACAAGGAATTCAAGAACCGCGCTTATCCTGTAAACGAAAAGGTGCTTAAGGATATCCTGATTAAACGCAATGAACTGGCCCAATTGATCGGCTACAAAAACTATGCGGAATTTGTAACTGAAACCAAAATGGTGAAGGACGTCTCAACCGTTCATAAATTTATTGATGAAGCCGCAGAAGGCGCCCTGCCCCGAGCAGAAAAAGAACACGCCATCCTGCTTGCTCGGTTACAGCAAATTGACCCCGCCGCGACTGAGGTAGGCGATTGGCAGAAAACATATCTTGAACAGCTGATCCGCAAGGAACGCTTTAAAGTGGATGCAAAAAAAATCCGCAGCTATTTCCAGTTTGGACATGTGCGCGATGGCATCTTTGAACTGACCAGTGCGCTGTATGGGGTTGAATTCCGGAAGTGGGACACGCCCGTTTGGGATCCTGCAGTTAAAGCCTATGAATTGGTAGACGATGGAAATGTTATTGGTCGCTTCTATCTGGATCTGCATCCACGGGACAATAAATATAAACATGCGGCTCATTTTGACCTGCAAGGCGGAATGACTGACCGACAACTTCCGGTATCAGCATTGGTTTGCAACTTTCCTGGCAAAGACAGCGAAGACGAACTTATGGAACATGCACAGGTTGAAACCTTCCTACATGAATTCGGACATCTACTGCATCACCTATTCTCCGGCAATCAGGAATGGATCCGTTTTTCAGGCATTGCCACCGAACTCGATTTTGTTGAAGCGCCATCGCAAATGCTGGAAGAGTGGGTATGGAACGCAGATACCCTCAAAATGCTGGCGATGAATAAAGACGGCGAAACCATTCCTCCGGACATGGTCAAAAGCATGGTTGCCGCTAAGGAATTCGGCACGGGGCTTTTCGTGACACATCAAATGTTTTATGCGGCAACATCTATCGGCATTTATGACTGCGATCCGGCCAATCTGAACCTTTCAACAACCATGAATGGTCTGCAGGATCAGTATTCGATGTTCAAGCATGTTCCCGACACCCATATGTACGCCAACTTCGGCCACCTCGTCGGCTATTCTGCTATGTACTGCACCTATATGTGGTCGCAGGTGATTGCGAAGGATCTATACACGCGCTTTGACCAGGAAGGCATGATGAATCCAAAAACAGCTAATGATTACCGCACGTATATTCTAGGTGCAGGTGGTTCAAAGGATGCTGCGGATTTGGTGGCTGATTTTCTAGGTCGGCCGTATAGCTTTGAACCGTTTGCTGACTGGCTGAATGATACTGCTGCTGAATAAAAGGATCTGAATGAATCTAAAAAATACTGCACTACTCATTTGTGCCCTCCTAATCCTATCCGGTTGCAAACGTCGCGAAACACCGGTTCAAATCGGCAACCGCGAGCAAATCATGCATATCAATGCGGGATCAGAACCGCAGGACCTGGATCCGCAAACAACAACCGGCGGGGTAGAATCAAAAATTCAGGATGCCTTGTTTGAAGGACTGGTTGCCTGGCATCCGGATCATACGGATCCGTATCCTGGAGCTGCCGAAAGCTGGGATATCTCAAAAGACGGAACGATCTACACATTTCACCTCCGGCCTAATGCCAAATGGTCGAATGGAGATCCGGTTACTGCGCATGATTTTGTATTTTCCTATCAGCGCCTGTTTTCACCCTCCCTTTCCGCACCCTATGCCTACATGCACTATGTGATCAAAAATTCAGAAGCCTATACCAAAGGTGAGATCACCGATTTCAGCGAAGTCGGAGTTAAGGCACTCGACGATCATACGTTACAGTTTACGCTGAAAGCTCCGACGCCTTACTTTCTTCGTTTAGTTCGGGATCGCTCCTCCTACCCTGTGCACCCGGGAACCATTCTGAAGTTTGGCAAACAGGATGAACGGAATACCAAGTGGACGCATACCGGCAACCTCGTCAGCAACGGCCCCTTCAAACTCGAGTTCTGGCAAACCAACCGGAAGGTAAAGACAGCCAGAAACCCACACTTCTGGGATGCCGAGAACGTAAAGCTTAATGAAATCCATTTTTATCCCATTGAGGATATGACCTCGGAAGAACGCGCATTCAGAACAGGGCAACTGCACATCACAAAAGAAACGCCTCAGGAACGCATCAAATTTTATAAGGAAAATCATCCCGACAAAATCCGATTGAAACCTTGGCTGGGCACCTATTTCTACGAACTCAATACCACGCACCCTCCCCTGGACGATGTTCGTGTACGCCAGGCGCTGGCCATGTCATTTGACCGCACCGAAATCGTTAACTATGTCTGTAAGGCAGGCGAACCGGCAGCCTACAACCTTACACCGCCCGATACCGCCGGATACACGTCACGGGCAAAAATGGAATACAACCCGGAAAAAGCTCGAAAGCTGTTCGCCGAAGCGGGGTACCCGAATGGAGAAGGCTTCCCTAAAATGGAAATTCTCTACAATACCCATAAAGCACATATGGGCATTGCTGAAGTGATTCAGCAACAATGGAAGGCCGCACTCAATATCGATGTGGAATTGCTGAATATGGAATGGAAAACCTATCTCGCGATGAAACACGAGCATAAGTATCAGATCGCCCGTGCCAGCTGGATTGGCGACTATATTGATCCCTCCACCTTTCTTGAAATGTACATCACGGATGGCGGCAATAATAATGCTGCATGGTCGAACAAAAAGTACGATGACCTGCTGAAAAAAGCCGGAGCAGAAATGGATCAGGAAAAGCGGTATGAGTTTTTCCAGCAGGCGGAAGAAATTCTGATGACCGAAGCTCCGATCATTCCGATCTATAATTACAGAAATAAAGCACTGGTGCATCCGGCAGTAAAAAACTGGAAGCCGAACCCGCTGGATCGTCACCCCTATAAATATGTCTATCTGGAAGTAGATGAATAGAGTTATTTTCTTCACCATTCTCATCTTGCTCTCCGGATGTTCTAAGCGGGAAACCCCTGTTGATATTGGCAACCGCGAAAAGATTCTGCACCTGGGTAACCTCTCTGAACCCAAGGATCTTGACCCCCATGTTGTGACGGGCGTCTCTGCCTATAATATTATCTCCGCCCTGCTCGAAGGGCTCGTAACAGACGACCCCAACGATCCTTCGGAAAAAACGGTTCCGGGAGTCGCAGAAAGCTGGACGACTTCGGCAGATCAGAAGGTCTATACTTTTAAGCTTCGGAACGATGCTAAATGGTCAAACGGCGATCCTGTAATCGCTGAAGATTTTGTCTTTTCCTATCAGCGCATGCTTGCTCCAGCCATGGGCAGCCCTTACGCCTACATGCTGCATCTATTAAAAAACGGGCGCGCCTACAATCTGGGTACCTTGAATGTTTTTAATCAAGTCGGTGTTAAAGCCCTCGACGATAAAACGCTTGAACTCACCCTTGAGCAGCCCACACCTTCGTTCCTGTCACAACTGAACCATTGGTCCTGGTTCCCCATTCATCCGCCGACGATTTTAAAGTTTGGAAAACAGAATCAGATGGGCACCGCTTGGACGAAGCCGGAGAACTATGTTGGCAACGGACCCTTTACCCTAAAGGCATGGCGGCAGAATCAATCCATTGTGGTGCAAAAGAATTCACTCTATTGGGATGCTGAAACCGTTCAGCTGAATGAAATTCACTTTCATCCGATCGGTGACCACATGATCGAAGAGCGCTCTTTCCGCGCAGGCCAACTCCACGTTACAGGCACCGTCCCCATCGATCGAGTTCGCTATTATAAGGATTCTAAACCCGACCAGCTTCGGCTCGACCCCTATCTCCGTTCCTATTATTACCTACTGAATATCAACAAGCCTCCGCTCAACGATATTCGCGTCCGTAAAGCGTTGGCCATGACGATAGATCGCGAAACGCTGGCCCAATTCGTCACCCGTTCCGGCGAAGATCCAGCCTATTCATTCACCCCGCCTTACCTTACCGGCTATACTCCGCCGATACGCTTTTCCACCGATATCGAAGCCGCAAAAAAATTATTAGCGGATGCCGACTTTCCTAACGGAGATAATTTTCCAGCGATGACCTTGCTGTTTCACACCTCCGATTTGCATACACGCATCGCAGAAGTCATTCAACAAATGTGGAAGGATAATCTAGGTATTCACATTGAACTCGAAAATGTGGAGTGGAAAGTTTATCAGGATCGGCGGAAAAATCGACAATACGATATTGCCCGTGCAGAATGGGTGGCGGACTATGCCGATCCATCCTCATTCCTCGATGTATGGTTGACCGACGGCGGTAATAACCACGCCGGATGGTCTTCAGCTGAATACGACACGTTGCTGAAAAAAGCATCGCTAACGGTAGATACTTCTGAGCGTTCTTCCCTGTTCAATCAGGCCGAAAGTATTCTAATCGACGAGCAACCCATCATTCCGCTGATCTTTCTGCCGAGTAAATCATTGATCCAGCCATCAGTTAAAGGATGGAATCCCTCGATTTTAGATCATCATCCGTATAAATTCATACGCCTTGAAGTTAATTAACGAGAGCCTATGCTTAAATTTATACTAAGACGTCTACTTGAACTGATTCCGGTTCTACTGATTTCCATTACCCTCGTATTCTTCATGGTTCGTCTGGCGCCCGGCGGGCCGTTCACTGCCGAGAAAAGCTTTACAGCCGAAGCCATTGAAAGGCTCAACGAGCATTACGGACTGGATAAACCGATCATGGTCCAGTACGGGAACTATCTGCTGAACCTGCTTAAAGGCGACCTCGGCCCCTCTTTCCAATACCCCAGCCGATCTGTAAATGATATCATTAAGGAAACCTTCCCTGTTTCGTTAGAACTCGGAGCACTGGCCATGCTGTTTGCGCTCTTCGTCGGCTTAATGGCCGGCATTGTCGCGTCGCTCAAACCCAACACACTGCAGGACCACGTTCCCATGGGACTGGCGATGACCGGCATCTGCATGCCCTCTTTCGTTCTTGGTCCCTTGCTCATCCTAATCTTCGGGCTCTGGTTGGGCTGGTTTAATGCCTCTGGCTGGGAACTCCCCATCGATCGAGTGCTTCCTGTCATCACATTGGGCTCGGCTTATGCCGCCTACATTTCCCGACTCACACGCGGCAGCATGCTGGAAGTGCTTCCATCTGATTATATCCGCACCGCACGCGCCAAAGGCCTATCCGAAGCCAATGTAATTTTTAAACATACGCTGAAGAATGCGCTACTTCCCGTGGTTTCCTATCTCGGGCCGGCAACGGCGGGCATCCTGACCGGATCGTTCGTGGTGGAAACCATTTTCAACATTCCCGGCATGGGGCGTATGTTTGTATTAGCGGCCTTTAACCGGGACTATACGTTGATACTCGGTCTTGTGGTATTCTTCTCCCTGCTTGTGGTCGCCTTTAACGCTGTTGTCGATATTCTGCTCGGTTTGCTTAATCCTAAATTGAGGATGCATTCATGAGCGGCCATAAGCCTCAGAAAAGTTCGCTATGGGCGGACTCCTGGAAACAGCTTCGTAAAAATCATGCCGCTATTGCTGGTCTGATTATTCTGACTATTCTCATTTCAGCCTCCATACTCGCACCCTGGCTGACGCCCTATTCATTCGAGGAACAGAATCTTGCCCTAGGAGCCAGCTGTCCATCTTTGGAGCACTGGCTGGGAACCGATACGCTTGGAAGAGACCTTTTTACCCGCTTGTTATATGGCGGTCGCACTTCTTTTCTCGTGGGATTTTGTGCAACCGTCGTGTCACTTCTGATAGGCGTCCCTTACGGTGCCATTTCAGGTTATTCAGGCGGAAAAGTGGATTCGGTTATGATGCGCATTGTAGATATTCTCTATACGATGCCCTTTACGATTCTAGTCATTATTCTAATGGTCGTGTTTGGTCGCAACATCCTGCTGATGTTCGGCGCCATCGGAGCAATCCAGTGGCTGGTTATGGCCCGCATCATCCGCGGGCAGGTTTTAGCACTTCGGAAACAGGCCTTTGTGGAATCAGCCATCGCGATCGGCGCATCAAGGCGAAGAATTATTTTTAAACACATTATCCCGAATGTAATGGGAATTATCATTGTCTACACCACGCTGACCATTCCTCACGTCATGCTCATGGAAACATTCCTCAGCTTCCTGGGTCTCGGCATTCAACCGCCTATGAGTTCCTGGGGCTTGCTGATCAAAGACGGCGCATCTGTCATGGAAACCTATCCCTGGCTACTGATTTCTCCTGCCCTCGTTTTTTCCGTCACGCTGTTTTCCATGAACTTTCTTGGCGATGGCCTGCGCGACGCGCTTGATCCCCGCTTTTCGAAAGGGAGGTCCTGATGGATACCCCGTTGCTGGAAATTAAGAACCTGCAAACCTGGTTTCACACCGATGCCGGTCCGGCCCGCGCCGTGAATGGGATATCCTTTTTCATTAATCCCGGCGAAACCTATGCCCTCGTAGGAGAATCCGGTTCCGGGAAATCGGTCACCGCTCTTTCGATTATGCGTCTATTGCCAAAATCAGTTGGCTATATTAAAGGTGGCGAAATCGTATTTTGCGGCGATGGAATTACGGACAACAGTCCTGATGAAATGCGCCAGATCCGCGGCAATGATATTTCCATGATTTTTCAGGAACCCATGACTGCGCTGAATCCGGTATTCACCGTGGGTCATCAGATTGCCGAGGTATTTCGGCTACACCAAAACATGGATAAAGCAGCAGCACGTGAGCATTCCATTGAAATGCTCGATACAGTAGGCATTCCCGAAGCAGAATCCCGGTTCGAAAACTATCCCCACGAACTTTCCGGTGGTATGCAGCAGCGCGTTATGATTGCTATGGCGCTGGCCTGCAAACCGAAGCTGCTGATTGCCGACGAACCGACAACCGCGTTGGACGTGACCATTCAATCACAGATTCTCACTCTGATGTCTGAGCTGCAGGAAAAAACCGGCACAGCCATACTTCTGATTACACACGATATGGGTGTTGTTCGTGAAAATGCCGACCGAGTCGGCGTGATGTACGGAGGAAACCTGGTTGAAGAAGCTCCTGTAAAAGAACTGTTCAGTCGCCCGGCTCATCCCTACACCGAACTCCTGATGCGGGCCCTGCCGTCGCAGAGCAACCGAAAGAACAAGCTCGACACCATCGAAGGTCTCGTACCCAAAGCAACTCTGGAACTCGAAGGCTGCCGTTTCGAAAATCGCTGTCCGGCTAGAATGGAACCCTGCTTAACCACCTTCCCTCCAAATATCAACATTTCGGATCATCATGCCACGGCATGCCATCTCTTTGCAGAAAGTACGAGTCGGGGTGATTTACCTATCACCAGAGAAAAGGCGTTACCGAGCCCGCTCGACACCGAAACGGTTCGTCTGCAGATCACCGATCTGAAAATGTATTTTCCGCTCAAGAAAAGCTTCTTTGGAAAATCAAGGGGCGACGTTAAAGCGGTCGATGGTGTAACGCTCCAGCTCCACAAAGGCGAGACCCTCGCATTGGTTGGAGAATCCGGATGCGGAAAAACCACCGTTGGAAAAAGTATCATCAAACTCCTGAAACCCACTGATGGATCGGTTGAGTTTAAATCGGTTGATCTTGCAGGACTGGATAAGAAAGCCATGAAGTCGATGCGGCAGGATATCCAGTTTGTTTTCCAGGATCCCTTTTCCAGCCTCGATCCCCGTCAGCCCATTGGTGAGATTATTACCGAAGGCATGGTGGTACATGGTATCGGCGGAACAAAAAAAGAGCGCATGGAAAAAGCGCAAAATCTGCTGGAGCGTGTTGGTCTGAATCCCGATATGGTCTACCGATATCCCCACGAATTTTCCGGCGGACAGCGTCAAAGAATTGTACTTGCACGGGCTTTAAGTACTGACCCTGAACTATTGATCTGTGACGAAGCAACCAGTGCGTTGGACGTTTCCGTTCAAGCCCAGATTCTTAACCTGCTGAAAGACCTGCAGTCGGAACTGGACCTTTCCTACATTTTTATTACGCACGATCTAAGTGTGGTTCAATATCTTGCCGATCGCGTGGCCGTCATGTATCTCGGACGTATTGTTGAGGAAGGTACCACCGAAGAAATCTTCGACTCCCCGAAACATCCGTATACGCAGGCTCTGCTTTCCGCAGCCCCTCAGGTATCGACAGAGGGACGGCTGAAAAAGATTATCCTTGAGGGCGATGTGCCCTCTCCGATCAATCCGCCGGGTGGCTGTCATTTTCATCCGCGCTGTCCAAAAGCAACCGAAGCCTGTGCAGTGGCTTATCCTGAACAGATCTCATTCAGCGGTACACATTCCTGCAAATGCATCCTGTACAAATAAAAACCCTCCCTGTCCGAAGACAACGAGGGTTTTGAACCATCTGATTGCTTGTAAGGTTAAACCTTACTCAGCAACCGGAAGCTCAACAGTCGGAGCAGCAGGTTCTGTCACTGGAGTTCCCAGATCAATCCCTTCAATCGGTTGCGCCTGTACGGCAGAAGCCTGAAGTGGGTCGCTTGAAACACCATCCATCAGGGTTTTGTCTTTCTGACCAAACATTACGCCAAGAGCAAGTGCGCAGGCCATGAAGACCACGCCCAGGACAACCGTGGCACGGGACAGTACATTACCGGCACGCGCACCGAAGAGCGATTCTCCAGCACCTGCACCAAAAGCAAGACCGAGGCCTTCGCTTTTAGACTTCTGCAAAAGGATCAGGCCGATGAGCAGCAAACTGCACAGAACCAGAACCACAATTAAAAGAACCTTCATAAAAATCATAATATTTCCTCTATTCTATTAAATACCGGCTTTAACGATGGCCGCGAACGAAGTCGCATCCAACGCTGCGCCGCCAATCAGTCCGCCGTCGATATCAGGCTGTGAAAGAAGCTCAGCAGCATTTCCAGGCTTCATGCTTCCGCCATACTGAATACGAACCGCATCAGCAGCTTCAGCGCCGACCATATCTTTTACAATACCACGGATAAATGCGTGTACATCCTGTGCCTGCTGAGACGTAGCAACCTTACCAGTTCCGATCGCCCATACGGGTTCGTATGCAATGACAAGCTCAGTGTAAGATGCTGCAGCCACATCCTTAAGACCTTCACGGACCTGAACTTCAACCACCTTTTCGGTGTTTCCGGATTCGCGGTCTTCCAGCGTTTCTCCAACACAAAGGATTGGGCGAAGATTCTTTTCAAGTGACTTGATGACCTTCTTGTTAATCCAGAAATCGTTTTCTTTATAATACTCGCGACGTTCACTGTGTCCAAGGATCACGTAACGCACGAAAAGTTCTTTCAGCATGCCGTGCGAGATTTCGCCGGTGTAGGCGCCGTCTTCTTCAGAAGACATATTCTGCGAACCTACGTTGATCAGGGTTTCGGAAACTACATCGCTTACGGATTTGAGAGCAGTAAAGGGAGGGCAAAGAACCACGTCAACTTCGTTGCAGTCGGCCAGTTCCAGTTTGATGGCATTAGCCAGCTCAACCGCATCTTCCACGGTTTTGTTCATTTTCCAGTTACCAGCAATAATTTTCTTTCTCATCAACAATCTCCATATAGTAGTACAAATTAAGGGAAACGCCCATATTTGCTTTAAAAATGAAGGAGGAATCTATCGAACCACGTGACATTAAGCAACGTACAAAAACCAAAAAAGGCGCGGCAAAACCACTCCTTTTAACTTCACCCTATTTCTCTTGAGACGATTTTCAGAACTTTCAGTTCTAGGGATCAGGTCAGTCCTAAAAGCAGGGTCAAGCGCACTCGAATGTTGAATGTTAAGACCTGACCCTCACTCCGCGAAAAGAGAGCTATAGAGATAATGGAAGACAAGAATCAAAATCAACTCATTGATCAACTGGGCCGCCCGATGCGGGACCTTCGGCTTTCGGTGATCGACCGGTGTAATTTCCGTTGCACCTATTGCATGCCGTCCGATGAAGTCGGACCGGATTTTCCATGGCTTGGAAAATCCGAACAGCTTTCTTTCGATGAAATGATCCGGTTGGTGCATCAGTTCTCAAAACTCGGTGTGGAGAAAATCCGCCTCACCGGAGGGGAGCCGCTTCTGCGGAACGATCTGGCCGATCTGGTTGCGCGTTTAAACGAAATTCCGGGCATCCATGATATTGCCATGACCACCAACGGCATCATGCTATCCCGCTATGCCGAGGACCTACGCAAAGCCGGGCTCGACCGGCTGACGGTCAGCCTTGGTGCGCTCGATAAAACCATCTTCCGAAAAATGAACGGTGGTTTTGACAGCCCGCGTCAGGTGCTCGATGGCATCGAAGCCGCCCGGGCCGCCGGGTTCGGAAACATTAAGGTGAACATGGTCGTTCGGCGCGATATGAACATGAGCGAAATCGTTCCGATCATCGAAGAGTTTCGCGGAACGCGTATTATTGTTCGTTTCATCGAATATATGGATGTCGGCAACGTCAACCATTGGGAGCGCGACCAAGTGGTTCCAACCGCTGAGCTCATTCAATATATTTCCAACCATTGGAATATTGAGCCGGTGGCCAAGCATTATACCGGCGAAGTGGCCGACCGCTACCGCTTCTCTGATGGCGGCGGGGAGATCGGATTTGTCTCCTCCATCAGCCAGCCCTTCTGCCGGCCCTGCAACCGCAGCCGACTTTCCGCCGATGGAAAATTATACACCTGCCTCTTCGCCACCGAAGGAACGGACCTTCATACCCTGCTGCGTAACGGCATGACGGATGAAGAGGTCTACGAGGTCATTCGCAAGGTCTGGTGCAACCGTAACGATCAGTACAGCCAGACCCGCTGGGGTGGAGATACGAAGCAGGAATCGAAGCAAAAAATCGAAATGTTCTATATAGGAGGATGATGAGTGACGATTGAGTCGTGATTCTTTCTGTTAATCACGCCTCACGTTTCACGTCTCACGCACCATGAAAATTAATGTTAACTATTATGCCATGTTCCGCGAAGCTGCGGGCTGTAGTGGAGAGTCGGTTGATACTGATTCCGCTGATGCAGTTTCACTCTTTGATACCTTGAAAACCAAATACGATTTTTCCATGTGCCGCTCGCATGTACGCCTCGCCATCAACGATGCATTTGTCGATTGGGAAACCCCGCTGAACGACGGCGACTCCATTGTCTTCATTCCCCCAGTGGCAGGCGGCTAATGTTTGCAATTTATTCAGATCCGCTCAATGCGGAGCAGCTGAAATCCGAAGCCGAAAATCCGACCTGCGGCGCGTTGGTCACGTTCGAAGGCTGGGTACGCAATCACAACGAAGGTCACGAGGTCACTTCGCTCGAATACGAAGCCTACAGCGCGCTTGCCGTGGCCGAAGGTGAACGCATCCTTGCAGAGGCCAAAGAAAAGTTTGGTCTAAAGCAGGCCGTCTGTGTGCACCGCGTCGGCCATCTGCAAATCGGCGAAATTGCGGTTTGGGTCGGCGTTTCCACGCCGCACCGCGATGCCGCCTACAAAGCTAATCGCTATATTATCGACGAAATTAAAGTCCGCGTTCCCATCTGGAAAAAGGAACACTACGTCACCGGCGACTCCGGCTGGGTCAACTGCGAGGAATGCGCCAAACACGGCCATAAACCGCAGATGGACTACAGCCGCCAAACCGTACTTCCAACCATTGGAAAAACCGGGCAGGAAAAGCTGGCGCAAAGCAAAGTCCTCGTCGTCGGAGCCGGCGGACTCGGCTGTCCGGCGCTGGCCTATCTGGCTGGAGCTGGAGTGGGGCACCTCGGCATCGTTGAGCACGATCAGCTCGAAGCCAGCAACCTGCACCGGCAGTTTCTCTATTCCATGGAAGGGCTGGGCGAAAAGAAGGTGGCACTCGCCGAAGCATGGCTCACGCAATATAACCCATCCATTGCGATTGAAGCTTTCCCCGCGCGTTTCCAAACCTTGGAAGTTGAACAGCTGGCCGAATACGACCTCATTATTGAATGCACCGACTGCATGGACACCAAACTGCTCGTCAACCGCGCCGCGCTCAAGGCCGGCGTGCCGGTGGTCTTCGCCAGCATCTATCAGTTCGAAGGGCAAGTGCAGGTCGTCACCCCCGATTCATCCTGCCTCGAATGTCTTTACGAAGGCGGCGCACCGGCCGAAGTCCCCAGCTGCTCCGTCGCCGGTGTGCTCGGTGCCGTTCCCGGAGTCATCGGATCCATCCAGGCATTGGAAGCCATCAAGCAGCTGCTTCAATTGGAAGGGCGATTGGAGAATGAACTGCTCATCGTCAATCTGGCCGACTACTCCATGCGGAAACTCAAACTTCCAAGGAATGGAAAATGCCCGGCGCACGACACCGATCAACCGTTGCCCGAATCGGTTGATGTGACCATCGATGAAATCCAACTAAGCGAGTATCAGATCATCGATATCCGCGAACCGGCCGAAGTTGCCGCCGAGCCGCTGCCCTGCGGTCATCAACACATTCCAATGAACGACTTGTTGAACAACCCGCAACAGCTCGAAAAAGACCAGCTGTATCTACTCGTCTGCGCCGCCGGCGTCCGCACCCAATACACCGCCAACGCCTTCCGCTCCGCTGGATACGATAAGGTCTATTCGTTAATTGGCGGAAATCGAGTGATTAAGGGGTAATACTAGAGCGGCATTGGCCCAATGCCCTACGGTGGAATGGCCCCGAACGTGTGGGTGGCCGCTGAGGACAGCAGCCCTCCATCTAGAAATGTGGAGAGGCGTGGGCCGCTCTCGCCGCTGCTTGCAAATATCTTGCTCGACGAGCTGGATAATCAGCCTCCCGAAGCGTAGCGCAGATAATTTCCGAAGGAAATAGTGACCGAAGGGAGCGGTTCACGAACAATGGAGCAAAATACATTATCCCGCTTAATCAGGGGATGGAGTCTTACGAACGTATGCGTCTCTTCCTCGACCCCGTAGGCAGTCAGGCCAATGCCTGATAACGTTCGGGGCATGGATACGAATGAAAATAATACGCAGGGTCGGGCTTCGTACAGCGAGGAAGAACGCCAGAAGCTGATCGG
>JADGFE010000060.1 GCA_016744085.1 Kiritimatiellales bacterium
CCTATCACTTTTTGCCCCGATCCGTATGTCCGCTATACCAAATGGGCGGCTCGCTTCGCGCTGGCATTGCGCGGAGATATGTCCATAAAAGCCGTCGCCATGGACATGGCCACCGCCACCGTTCGACTCGTTGGCGGTGGCGCTGAAAATCTCCGCTGGTTTGAGGAATGCTGGGGCCTTCTATCGCGCTGCTAAAAGGGCCCAACCTATCGAAACAGTACCCTGGCATGAAACGGCAAGCGCCGTTTCCTTGCAGAGGTGTGCCCGTTCATAAGCCCGGGGGCCGATTAAGCACGGAGTCTTGTTAAACCGCTCCGATTTCAGGTGGAATTTTCGGGCATATCCCGCACCTTGAGCCCGTATTCGTTCGGAACATGCGCAACAGCCCTGTCAGCCGATGCTTACTGGTCGTAGAATCGCTGCGCTGGGGGAAGTGGTAAGATTACGGCCACATAAAGATTCGTTGACACTAACTTGGGTAAATATGCACTATCCATACATGTTTCAGGAATTTATGCTTGGGGGTATGGCGGTCGCTGTTTTCCGAGCAGAATTATGACTGTCCCAAATTGACGCCTCTTTGGGATGGGTCTCTTTTTTAGGGTTATTATGGGGGAACGTTAATGAAAATAGGAATTGTTGTTCTTGTGCCGTTGCTTGTTGTTCAAGCCTTGCTGGCAGCACCGAAGTCTTCAACCGAAGTCTCGACCGAGACGATCACATCTGTAGAGCAGGCCGATGCATTGGTAAGGGCCACTCAAGAGCAGTTCTGGCAGTTGTTTCCGCCGTCGGATGATTGGCTGTATGTTCACTCTGATAAATCAGTTAAACCCGTTATCTGGAGTTCCGGCTGGCCGAATGCACTCAAAAAGCAGATGTACGCTGAGATGCGTACAGTCAACGGCAACCTTTACCCTGTCTACACCTTGTGGGCTGAAGCAGATCGGGTTACCGGAGACTTAACCTACTATAATATGTTCGGACAACCCGTCTGGACCAGTTTAGCCCCGTATGGATATACACCGTTAAGTCCGGTGCTAGATCGCTACGACGTTGAGAGCGTTGAGGAACTATCAAAGTCACAGCAAAATTTTACGGCATCTTCGATTGGACTCGAATTCCAACTCATTCCGGACGGATTTCAGGAATCTTATGAGCAGGATATCGTTCTGGAGCAGCAGATGGCGACCCTGTCAGCTGAACCCATGATGATGTCTATGTCGGTTCCAATGCCTGGAGATGGAACTTCAACAAACAGCGGAGGTGGCGGAGGAAGTTATCAGACTACTTCGGTTGATTATGGCGACAACCTTTACCTAGATCAAAATCTTACGCTGGACAGCGACGGCTGGCTCGATATCCACAACGCCGAAATCGGGCAGGAATATGAAATTTATTTCACATACAACCTTCAGTATATCCCTTTCTCGACTAATACATCCAGTTATTACACCGCATGGCCTGCCAAGGTAGGACTTATCGGACAAAGTGATGAAGTCGCATATTGGAGTTCTCCAATGATAAACGAAAACGGAATGCATCAGGGCGCAGGTTTCTTCAAGGCCTTTTCGGGCGAAGATTCAGACGGGGATGGTCTAAGCGATATTTTCGAACTCATGATGACCAAAACCGATCCGAACGATCCATACGACATAGATGGCACGACTCTGGATGGTGATGTGGATCAGGACGGAGACGGTTTCAGTAACCGTGAGGAATATTTGGGCCTAGGCATTGGCGTTTATACGCATCCACGAAAAGAGGATTCCGACTGGGATTATGTGAATGACGATGTCGATCCCTGGCCAATGGATCGTGCGGGTAAAGCCGACTTTGACCGAGACCGGATGCCGGATTCACTGAATGGAACCTCAACTAGCTATCCCATGCTGGTCGCCGACCCGGATGACGATAACGACCGTTTTTCCGATGTGGATGAGGCAACAATGGGATCAAATTCAAAAGATCCGGACAGTCCCGGTAGTACGGCCTATACTGATACGGACTCTGATGGCCTTTATGATTGGGAAGATCCCTATCCCTCAAATCCTGACGGCGACAATGACAATATCGGCGACGGCTATGAAAAGCTTGTTTTAGGTACTTCACCCACAAATCCTGACAGTCATACAACAGGTGATATCGCGGCTTATAATGCTGTCAAGGACGATGCAGACTCAGACAACAGGCCGCAGTGGAAAGAAAACAACGATTTAACAAACCCGATTGACGGGCTGGATTTCAAAGTAAGCATTTTCTAAGGGGATTGGAATGATTAATATAAAACAGGTGTCTTTGTTGGGGCTATTAGTTTTTCTGCTGGTGCCTACCGTTAAAGTGAAAGCGGCTGACCTTTGGAGTGCCGGGGGCGCAGAACGCGGCAATCCGGGGGCGTATGATGCGATGAGACGGCAGAGTGAATATGGATTTGTTCAGCCGATGCAGGGGCGGAAGATTTCCCTACAGGGTATGCCGCTTTCGCTCACCCCGAATGAAACCCGTTCTGGGTCGGATAATTATCAGGAAGAGACATACGTTGATGTCTTTTCAAGGAGTCTGGGGCACAGCATTACGGATGTGCATATCCCGGTCGGTTCTGACCATTTTTCTTTGGAAGTACGCCGGACCTACCAGCCGGAAGTTTGGCAAGAGTCTAGTGAAAATCTGAGCATCAAACCCAACAAACCATTCGGGATCTGCTGGAGTTCAGGGTTGATTCCAACCATCGAACTTTCGTGCGACCGCCATGCAGAGGGTTACATTACGGTCACAGACCACACCGGCCAGTCCTACACTTTTGCACGCAATGAATACACTATGCAAACCCCACCGAATCGTCCCCTGATAATCTCCAGTTCGGGTAGTGAATCCGGGGATCTACTTCATACCGAACTCAATCCGGTAAACAACGGAACCACATATTCAGATAATTACGAACTTTCCCTGCCTAATGGGACCAAGGTTTCCTTTGGAGCTCTGCCGCGGCTTGAAGGCAGTCATGTTGCCCTGAAAACCTATGTTGGCCTGTATCGCGGGTACTATGTAGAGGCGAATCCGTCCTCGCCGAACTTTTATACGGATTCCTTCCATCTCTTCGCGCGGGTTAATGAGGTTGTGGACTGCCGGGGCATGAAACTGGATTACGTGTACAATGCCGGAAACAGCAGCCTTATCCCGGATGAAGTGAAAGCGTACTCTGCTATCGGAAATCTGATCGCATCGCTATCGATAACTCATAATGGAATGCGAGTTGAATCCATTACATCCCCTGAAGGAAACAAGGTTTCCTATGTATACGACAACGCCACGCTCGAAACATTTTACGAAAGCCAGGACACGTCCGGTGTACCCTCCCTGTTGAAGGAAGTTAAGCGGGCTTTGGACGTCTCTGAAACGAACTTCGCAACAACGTCATACGGCTATCTATACGATGAACGCACAATTACTCGCTATTATTACGATGAAGTAGAGGGCGACGTAGTCGGAAGCTACAACACACCTTGCCCAAAACTTTGTATCAAAAGCGTCGAAGACGCTAATGGCAATGAGTATTCTTTTGATTATGAACGCAAGCCTCGGACGTGGCTGAGCGGTTATGAAAACCGCGTAGATATAAAAACGGAACCTCTGAAGATTACGACCATACGCCATTCAGGAATGCCTGATACCGTAAGTCTATACTCGACAACCATGACTGCAGGGCGAGACATTTATATTAACTCCTCTGACCGAGATGATCTGGATAAATACGTTTATTTGTGGAAAACAAGCCTCAATGAAACCGCACGGTGGAGAATCTCTGCCAACTATAAAATCACCGTCAACGATGCCGCCGGAACGACATGGTACTATGATTTCAAGGGTGGCTTAGATAATGACCATATGCTTCAGCGGTTAACCTACACACATGGAGTCCACAACTGGATCGACTGGCTTGACCCACAGAACCGTGACACCACGTTGTGTGCAGCTCGCAAGCTGGTTATCAGCAACAGTGCCGGGTATCAGGAGGAAATCCACTTCACTTTACGCGACGTTGTAAAGTTCAAGATTTCAAACCTGATGCACAAATTCATCGGCACAGTGGTCATCGATAAACAGGTGGATGAATACGATAATGAAACCTCGTTCACCTATGATCCCATCCAGCTTTATGGTCACCAGGCAGCCAATACGTTCACTGTATTGGGACAGGCCGGTACCAGATCCGAAACACCATTGTTAAGCTTTTCCGACAAACCTTCCAAAAAGACAAACGCACTTAATCTTTACGAAACCTACACCTATCATCCAGCGCGAAGTTTTCCTCCGAAAACGCAACGCGATTGGGCAAGCAATTCTAACGGTCGCCTAACCACTTATGAATGGTACGGCATTAATTCCAATGGTTACATTACAGATGAAGCCAAAACCGGACTGAAAAAATCAGAGAACATCGCAGGGGCGAAAACAACGACCTATTATTACAACGATACCGCATTCCCTTCATTCATGACCGAACTGGTGGAAGGTGCGGCGAGCGGAGACCCTTCTTTCGTTTCCAGAACGGTCAAGTATGAGTCCCATGCACAGGGTCTCGTTGAAAAGGAGATTGTCGACCCGACCGGGCTGGCGATCACGACCCGTTATGGTTACGACTCAAACAACAATAAAATCATGGAGGTTGATCCCAACTCAAATACCAACTGGTTTGCCTATGATACGCTGAACCGGCTGGTGGCCGTCACCAACGCCAACCTGACCGTGCGCTCATTCGGCTATGACCTTCGAGGCAACAAAACCTCGGAAACCAATGAAAATGAAATTGTTACCTTCTGGCAATATGATGCCTTTAACCGGGTAACAAACGAAGTGGTTGACCTTAACGAAAACGGGATCATTGATGCTGCTGATATATCCGCCAAAACCACCTACAACGCCATGGGAAAGGTATCCTCTGTCACTGATCCTAACGGCATCGTAACCACCAACCGGTATGACCACTTGCAACGGCTGACCAACTCTATTGTTGATCCGGATGGTTTGGCATATTTCACCTCGTATGAGTATGGAACCAACAGTGGCTCACTGATATTCGAGCCATACGGTTACAAACCTACTCGCATTATTGATGACACACGAGGTTATGAAATTATTATCACCTACGATGAGCTCTATCGCGAGGTTGAGCGCCTGAAACAGATCAACACCACCGAATACGCCAAAATCACGAAGCAGTACGATGACGTAGGCAATCTGCGCTATGAGACTCGCTGGAAAAGCACTTCTGTCTCGCAGACTACTGAAACCAGGTATGACTCGTTTTACAATCCGTACTATGTGAAGTTCCCGGACGGAAAAAGTCATGACTTCAAATACACCTCCAGTGGGCTGCTCTACTGGCAGCAGGACGAATACGACCGGCGAACCACAACAGATTATGACAAAGCTCAGCGTCCATGGAAAGTCACCCAGCCGACTGTCGCCGCCGGAACACCGGTTACCGAGACCGGGTATGATGATGCGGGCAACGTAACCAGCACCAAAGATCCAGAGGGCAATATTACGACCTTCTGGTATGACAACCGAAATCGACAAACCCACACCATCCAGCCGTCGGTATGGGATGAAGAATCAGGTTCTTATCAGAACCCCACAAATATCATCTACTACGATGGCGTGGGTAACGTTACGGGAATGCTCGATGCCCGACAAAATCTCACCACCAACTTCTATGATACGGCTAACCGCCTGACCAACTCTACCCTACCGGCAGTGTATGTCTATGGCAAAGGAATGGAGCAGCCTGAAACGAGTACAGTCTATGATAAGAATGGTAATCCCCGTTTCGTTACGGATGCCAATGAAATTACCATTGAGATGCAGTACGATACACTGAATCGCCTGACAAAGACCATCGACGGAGAAGAGCACGAAATCGCATATGACTACGATGCTGGAGGCAATCGCACCTATATCAAGGACCAAAATGGGAATGAAACAACCTTTGAATACGATGGCCTGAACAACAATGATAAGATTGTTTATGCAGACTGGACTGTGGAATCCTATGGGTATGACTGGTTAGGTAACAAAACCTCACGTACTGATGCAAATGGACTAACAACAAGCTATGCCCATGATTCACGTAATCGGCTCGATCTCGTCACCTATCTTGGAACAGGAAGGACAAGAGATTATGGCTATGATTGGATCGGAAACCTCCTGACCGTTACCGAATCGGATAACACGCTCGCCAATGTTTCCTATACCTATGATGTGCTGAATCGAGTTGAAACCGAAACTTCATGCGGTGTAACGAATACCAATGGGTATGACAAGGCGGGCAACCGCACCGATGCCGACTACGGGGTGACCGGTCGCCATATCGATTGGGACTACGATGCGCTGAACCGGATTGAAACCATCACTGACACTAAAGGATACGCCAAAACGACAAGTGTGTCCGGAGGTGGTGCAAATCTTTCAAATGCAATTGCAAATGCCATTTCCGGCGAATTGCTGCTCGTCGAAAACGGAACCTATGATCCGGTAGTGATCAACAAGCCTGTGACTGTGCAAAGTGTAAACGGTGCGGCATACGCCACCATTCAGGCCACCTCTGGCCGTTGTGCGAAACTATCCGACAATGCCCGGCTGACCGGTTTCACCCTGACAGGCGGAATTTTGGTTGACGAAAAAGGAGCAGGAGCCTTTGTTGGCAAGGGCTGTTTGATTGCCGATTGTGATATCACCAGCAATGCAGCCAGCAATATTAATGCATATGGAGGTGGCCTGTTCCTCCAGACAGGAGCCACAGCTCAGAACTGCCTGATCCGGAACAACAGTGCGCTTAACGGTGGCGGTATCTTTTGCGAAAAAGGTGGTATTATTCGCAACTGCACCAGTGAGAATAATAAAGCCGATAGCATGGGCGGCGGGGGCGTCTTCATGCAGGAAGGCGGCTGGATGGCCAACAGCATTGTTGATGGGAATATCGCAACCAATACTTTTGCCCGTGGCGGCGGAGGGGTTCTGTTCTACAATGACGGTGGGAAAGTCAACAGCTCCACACTAAGCGCAAACACCTCCACCAATAATGGAGCAGCCTACAGCCACCGCTCAACATACGTTGATCCTGGAAAAATCGGTGAAATCAGGAATTCTGTATTCTGGAACAACCAGCCTTCAGGCATTTCCAATGGTTGGGCAGAGGAAGGCAACCAGACGATCGATCCTTCAGGAATAACTTCGGCTTCCGGAGCTAACCTTGCCGTCAGCTCATATGTTTCCAGCGAAACTCACGTGACCGGGTTTAAATATGATCTAAATTCAAATCTCATGAAACGGGAACTGCCTAATGATGTCGATGAATACAGGACATACGATGCGGTCAACCGGCTTGCTGCAAATACGAACAAATACCAGGCCACGGAATTTGCAACGGTGGATTACCAGTATGATGCCGTCGGCAACCTGCGCCAGATGAATGACACGGTGTCCGGTCTGCACTCCATTCCTTCATATGCAACATGGAACTGGACATATGATAATGCGTACCGCCTCAAATCGGAATCCATCCAAGCCGGAACAGAACCGATCCGCAAAACCGAATTTGATTGGGACGATGCAGGAAACCGCACCGCGATGAGAAAGTTAAGCGGCGGTTCACTGACATCGACCACCCCCTACAGACCGGCTTCAAAACTCAACCAAATGCTTGGCTGGACATGCGGAGGAACCAATGCGCTGTACACCTGTGATGACAATGGAAACCGGGTTGGCAAATTTATCACGGTTAATGGTGAAAACACGCCCACCACGTACGGGTACGACGAAGACAATCGTCTGATTCAGGTTACCCTACGTGATACCGAACAGCCGAAAGTTTACGCATTTGCATATGACTATCGTACCCGGCGCATAACTCGCGAAACGCCTACCGAAAAAACCACACATGTGTTTGACGGCGGGCTGAGCGTGCAGGAGTTTGATGTGAGCGACTCCTCCACACTCTCCGTCAACAACCTCACCACTGAATCCATTCGTGGCGAAGGCATGGGCGGCGGTGTCGGCGGCATGGTCTACTCCATCCGTAATGGCCAGATTGAAGCATCACACAGCAATCACCGAGGGGATGTATTCGCCCGTACAGACAACATGGGCAACGTCAACTGGTTTGCCCGCTACTATGCATATGGTACCCGCTTTAATGAAGTTGGCGCAACGTACGACAGACAACGCGGAAATACCAAAGATGAGGAGACTCCGCTGGAACTCAGCAACGAAGGCGCACGTTGGCAGGATATTGTTCATGGCGTTTGGTTAACACCTGATCCGATTGGATTTGGGGATGGGCCTAACCTGTATTTGTACGTGCATTGCAATCCGATCACAGGTTTTGATCCATTAGGCTTATATAAAAAATCTGATTACGAGGCTGCCAAACAGAAGGAAAAAAAACGGTATAACGCTCAAATTGCTGACCTAAAGAAGCAAAGGGATTCTGGAAATCTGTCTAATAAAGACTATCAGAAGCAGTACAAGAAGGCTGGGCAAACTCATTGGTACCGTAATTTCAAGTATCAACAAAAAAGTGATGAAATCACACAGACGGCAGCGTCAATGAGTGATGCTCTCGGATCTAATATTGATCCTGATACTCTTGATGACAGTTGGGAGACATACAAGAAATACCGTTCAAGTGACTTGTATATGCAGTTTACTGGGACGAGGAACTTTGCAAAGAACGCGACAAGCGGGAACTACTGGAAAGCAGCAGGTGATTTAGCTTTGCTTGAGGGGGAAGCTTTGTTGGCTTACATGATTGGGGCTAAGTTCTCTAAATGGTCGAAAGTTCCTGATGTCACTACCATTAATCCTCATAGCGTTAGGTTTAGTCAGAATAGTATAAAAGGTACTTTCAAAAATGGTATATCAATCGATGATCTAGTGAATGGACTAAAAAACGGCACTATTGACCCTAAGGATATTCCTCCAATACGACTAACAGAACGGAACGGGCAGCTATTTAGTTTGGATAACCGGCGTTTGGAAGCATTTAAACGTGCTGGTGTAGATGCCCCATATAGGCTTGCTACACCTCAGGAAAGTGTGAAGGGGGCAGCAAAGTTTTCTACAAGCAATGGTGGAACTTCAATAAAGATAAGAGGAAAAAAATAATGGATGAATTGTTCGATAAGGCGAAATCAGTGAAATCTCACGATGACCTAGTTTGTTTTCTTGAGGCTTACATTCGTGATTTTAAGAAAAATCCAAACGAGTGGGAAAATGTAGAGTTAATGTCTTTTCTTGAGGCTTTTGCTGCTTGGTGTGAAGACATGTCTGGCTACTACTCAAATAAAGGAGAGAAGATGCCAGAGCAACCGAATTGGCAGACTATATCTGATATGTTTATGGGAGCTAGAATTTACGAATAAATATGGGTGTAGGTACGGCTCGGCATCTCGCGATGCCTGCTCCATGCGGAAACGAATGCAACCTGGTGCACCAGCAGGAGCAAAGAGTTCTGGGCGAAGTATAGCTTCTTCTTTTGTTGATGATGATGATGTTATTCAAAATGGTTCAACGGGCACCCGAATGGTAGACGGTGTGGAGCGCACAATTCACACATCAGGCTCTGTGCAAGTCGTGACAGAACAAAGTGGACAGGTTGTAATTACTATTAACCCATTTTCGGGAGGCAAATAAGATGGCTAATACCAAATATCCACGTGTCTTTACTAACTTACTGCAAGTGAGTGACGCATATCGATCTGGTTCCGCTCATTTGGCTGACTTAAAAGCCGCTGTGTGGAACGCGGTTCAGAGCATCGTTGCTGTGGATGAACTGGAAACACGAACTATTTTGCAAAGATTAGAAGGTGAGCTAGATATGATCGAGTTTACTGTGGATGAAAACAAGGTTTTTGAATCCTCACTAGCAATAGTCGGGGAGCTTGAAAAATTGGCACGATCTTTTTTATAGAGGATTGCAGGGAGTAGAAAATCGTCCAGAGTTAATTAACGTGAAGGCATCGGGGGAAATATGAAGATTATCTCATTTGAGACGCGAATACTGACGCTGCTCAGTTCCTGTATAATATCTTATGCACAGGCAGATATGAGCTTTTGGGGTCTAGGCGATTTGCCAGGAGGCAACACCAGTAGCATGGCCTATGGTGTTTCTAGTGACGGTTCTACTGTTGTCGGACGCAGTTATGGCGCCAACGGATGGGAAGCATATCGTTGGACGCAGTTCGGCGGAATGGAAAGCCTTGGCAATCTGCCGGGAGGATCTTTTCAGGAAGGCTTTGCTACCAGCATTTCGGGGGACGGCTCTCTAATCGTTGGTCGTAGCATCAGCATCAATGGATACGAGGCATTTCGATGGTCGTAATCCACCGGGATGCAAGGCCTGAGTGACCTTTCCGGGGGATCTTTTGTCAGTGAAGCCTATAGTATTTCAGGAGTTGGATCCATTATCGCGGGGCGTAGCGAAGGTATTAATGGGCTTGAAGCTTTCCGGTGGACACAAGCCGGTGGTATGCAGGGGCTCGGTGATCTTCCTGGAGGATCTTTCGGTAGCGAAGCCTATGGAATTTCCCATGATGGTTCCATAGTCGTGGGATACAGCAGCGGTGCCAGTGGATGGGAGGCATTCCGGTGGAATGAAAGTGGAGGTATGCAGGGACTCGGCGACCTTGCAGGAGGCAATTACTTCAGCCGATCTGATGACATCTCAGCTGATGGATCCACTATTGTGGGACACAGCGACTCAGCAAATGGAACTGAGGCGTTTCGGTGGACGGAGTCCGGCGGCATGCAGAGCCTAGGAGACTTACCCGGAGGCCTGACTTTTGGAAAAGCATGGGGAGTATCAGGTGATGGCTCCGTTATTGCGGGAGAGAGTTCTGGAGCCAGTGATGATGCTGAGGCATTTATTTGGGATGAGATAAACGGCATGCAAACGCTACAGACTGTTCTTGAGGACAACGGCGTTAACATAGATGGATGGACACTATCTGCTGCGTTCGATGTTTCCGATGATGGCAGGACGATTGTCGGTTCCGGAATTAATCCCGATGGAGACTATGAGGCTTTTGTAGCGGTTATTCCCGAACCATCCAGCCTTGCCTTATTGCTATTGGGGACCGCTGGGGGATGGTTCGCTCGCAAGCGTTTAAAGCGTTAATTTTAGTGATGGGTGCGGTTTGATGTGGCGTACCGAAGGTGGGTAAAAGCAGGCGCAGAATGAGCGCGATTGAGCTGAAAATTTTGAAAGTGGAGCAGAAAAGCTGATAGAAAAAGACGATGGAGCTCCGGAAAACAGATAAATTCACGCAATCAGAGCGCACGGGAACAACCGTTCGTGTTGAACGGAGGTGGCAGGAATGGACCGAATTTCTGACAACTCAACTGGGGTTTTCGGAAGGGGTAGGTTTGCCGTGAATTTCTGGAGTAGCTGATCGGATTACGAACTTTTATGCGAAAAAGTTCGCATTACCATACCGACTCGGTACCGATAGGGGTGCGAAACAAACTTTCGCTTTTCGCATTACCGTAGCGATCGGACACCGTAAATTAAAAAGGAGCGGAGAATTGGTTCGCATTACCATCCAACCGGGCCGACCATTCTTTCTTACGGCGAACTCATTGCGAGTTCGCCTTTTTTGTTTTACACGCTTTTTCACCAGTAAATGGGCTGCCCCCCCCCCTCCCCCCTTAGTTTAGAAGCGTAATAATCGCCGTATTTGCAGGGTTAATGGAATTGTATCGGCTTCGGATAACGGGTAAAAACGACTCCTTCTTTACATGATGTAGATTTTGGAGTGTTTTTAATGAGAATTCTGACGGGGATACAGCCTTCTGGCAAATTGCATATTGGCAACTATTTCGGGGCCATTAAGCCTGCGGTAGAGCTGCAGTCGCAGGGCGATGCGTATATTTTTATCGCTAATTACCATGCCATGACCACGGTTCAGGATGGGGCTTTATTAAAGGGCATGACGACCGATGTGGCGCTGGATTATCTGGCGTGTGGCATCGATCCTGAAAAAACGGCGCTTTACCGTCAAAGTGAACTGCCGGAAGTGCAGGAACTGGCCTGGATGCTTTCGACGCTTTGCCCGATGGGACTATTGGAACGCTGTCATTCCTATAAAGACAAGATGGCGAAGGGTTTTTCGCCTTCGCATGGCCTGTTTGCCTATCCGGTTCTGATGGCCGCCGATATTCTGGCGGTGCAGGGAGAAGTGGTTCCGGTTGGAAAAGACCAGAAGCAACATGTTGAAGTGACGCGTGATCTGGCCACCAAGTTTAATAATACGTATGGTGAGGTATTTACGATTCCGGAGCCGTCCATTCGCGAAAACGTGGCGGTGGTGCCGGGCATTGATGGCCAGAAAATGTCGAAGTCGTATGACAATACCATCGAAATTTTCATGGAAGGTAAGCCGCTGAAGAAGCGGGTGATGAAGATTGTGACCGACAGTAAAGAGATGGAGGATCCGAAAGATCCGGAATCCGATAATGTTTTTGCGCTGTACAAGTTGCTGGCGACCGAGGCTGAGCAGGCGGATCTTGCGGAGCGCTACCGCGCTGGTGGATTGGGTTATGGTCATGCAAAAACGGAGCTGCTGAATAAAATCAACGAACACTTCGCCCCGATGCGTGAAAAACGGGCCGAGCTTGTGAATGATATGGACTATGTTGAAGATGTGCTGAAAAAGGGAGCGGTGAAAGCTTCGGTTCTCGCACGCGAAACGCTTCAGAAAGCCCGCCAGGCTGTGGGGCTTGAGTAATAGGATTTTAAAATTTTGAATTTAGATTTTTGAATGATGAAACTCAGGCGGCATTGGCCTCTCTCTATTTAGAGAGCAGCCGCAGAGCAACAACTCAATAATCAGAATTCGCCAATCAAAAATTAAAAATGCGAATGGATGTGAGTTCACAAATGGATCTAATTAAAGACGACTATAAAGTCTCGCTCGAAGTGTTTGAGGGGCCTCTCGACCTACTTTTGTATCTGATTAAACGGGATGAAGTGGATATCTATGATATCCCGATCGGACGTATTACTGATCAGTATATGGAATACCTTCAGTTAATGAAGGTGCTCGATCTAAATATTGCGGGCGACTTTATTGTGATGTCGGCTACGCTCATGCTGATTAAGAGTCGGATGCTGCTTCCGGTTGAGGAGCAAAAGGCACAGGAAGATGAGGAAGAAGAGGATCCGCGCTGGGACCTGGTTCGCCAGCTGGTGGAATACAAAAAATTTAAAGACGCCGCGGATCATCTGGAAGATCTTGAAGTGCACATGGAAAATGTGTTTGCTCGCGAGAGTGAGCATGTTGAGCTGGGTGTGGCACCGGATATTGATATGCGGGATGCGAGTATCTTTGATCTGATTGCCTCGTTGAACGAAGCGCTGGGCCGTGTGCAGGAAGAAGACCTTCAGGAAATCTTTGCTGAGGAGTATACGGTTGGGCAAAAGGTAACCTATATTGTAGAGAACCTGAAAATTGCTAAACGGATCACGATTACGGATCTGTTTGGTGGCATGACCTCTCGACAGGAGATTGTCTGTACCTTCCTGGCGGTATTGGAGTTGATTAAACTCAACCGCATCGCTGCTGTGCAAGATGACCATTTTGCTTCCATTGTGGTGGAGCCGCGAGATCCTGAAGAGCACGTTGGCGGGGGTATAGAAGATTTGGAAGAGTCTGATGAGATCGAAGGCGAACTGATTTAGGACGGAGATGGCTATGAGTGAAAGCACGGTTGATGTACTTCCAGAATTAAAGCAGATCGTTGGGGCGTTATTGTTTGCCGCCAAGGAGCCGCTTACCGTGAAACGCATACGTAAGGCCATGATCGAGACCGGAAATGGTTTCGGCGGTCCCTATGAACAATATGCCAAGGCCACTGACGTGCAGATCGAAGGCGCTATTGAAGAATTGATGGCCGATCTGGACAGATCCAAGCTCGGACTCGGTGTTGCCTTAGTTGCTGGCGCTTATCGTTTACAGAATGATGCGGCCTGTGGACCGTTTGTTCGTGCTCTACTTGAAAAGAACCAGACCATGCGCCTATCGAAACCGGCGCTGGAAACCCTGGCTATTGTTGCGTATCGCCAACCGTGTCTTCGTTCCGAGATCGAAGAAGTGCGCGGGGTATCTGTTGATGCCGTGCTGCGCAAGTTGATTGATATGCAGTTGGTTCGTGTGGTGCGCCGAAGTGAACTGCCGGGCCGTCCATGGTTGTTTGGTACCACTCAAAAATTCCTCGAGCATTTTGGAATTAATCAGATTGAAGACCTGCCGGGCAGTCAGGAGCTGCGCCGTGCCATGCCGGTGGATGAAAAGAAAAAAGACACTACCGAAACATTCCCGGATATTGAAAAAGAATTGAAAGTCGACAAGTCGTCTGATGAAGAGGAAGACGATAATTCGATGGCCGCACTCGACGAAGAAATCCAAAAGGAAGAAACCTGAAACTTGAAGCTCTGACCAAGGATTCATATCCGGGGTTTAAATTCAGATTTCAAGTTTCCCATTTCAAAAAAGGAACACCATGAATCTCGATAATTTTAGAAACCAAATCGACTCGCTCGATTCTGAAATCGTACGGCTGCTTAATGAGCGTATTAATGTCGTACTTGAAATTGGTGAAGCCAAGAAAGAAGCCGGTGCTGAAATCTACGTGCCGTCACGCGAGCGTGCTGTATTCGATAAAATAAAATCATTGAACGAGGGTCCGCTACCGGAAGAATCGGCCCATGCGATTTACCGCGAAATCATGTCGGCCGCCCTCGCGTTGGAAACCGAGATGAAAATCGCTTACCTCGGACCTGAAGCCACCTTCACGCATCAGGCCGCCCGCAATAAATTTGGCGTAAGCGTAGACTATATCCCGACCAGTACCATCGGCGAGGTGTTCGGTCGGGTGCAAAGCCGTACCGCTGATTATGGCGTTGTACCTATCGAAAACTCGACCGAAGGTGCAGTTACGCATACGTTTGACCAGTTTGCAACAACCCCGCTTAAAATCTGTTCCGAAATCTATCTGCCGATATCATTGACCTTGCTTTCGGATCAGCCGCGTGAAGAGATCACGCTTGTTTTCAGCAAACAGGAAGTGTTCGGTCAATGTCGCAGCTGGCTTAATGCGAATCTTCCCAATGCAAAACTATCGCCGGTCGACAGCACAACCAAAGCGGTCCAACTGGCCCTTGAAACCCCGGGCGCAGCAGCCATTGCTAGTGTGATGGCGTCGGATATGTACGATATTGAAGTGCTCGCTGAAAACATTCAGGATATGCAGGGTAATACCACTCGCTTCCTCGTGATCGGTCAGGATTACAGTGCTTCGACCGGTAGCGATAAAACCTCCATCGTCTTTGGCGTGAAGCACAAAGCCGGAGCTTTATACGACGCGCTCTCCGTCTTTAAGAAAGACAACATTAACATGAGTAAAATTGAGTCGCGCCCCAGCCGCAACAAGGCTTGGGAATATTATTTTTTCGTTGATATTGATGGTCACTCCGAGGAACCCCAGGTCAAACGGGCCCTCGACGAATTGCAGGAACACTGCACGCTCATGACCGTCCTTGGCTCCTATCCGAAGGCTGAGATCTAAATTCATTAAAACTGGAATTGTGTCGGTAGACTGTAAATTAAAATGCCCAACTTTTCTGAGACGGGAGCATCTCATGCCGTCAACTCCTGAATGAACAACTCTTCTGCGGTTTTAAAATTTA
>JADGFE010000245.1 GCA_016744085.1 Kiritimatiellales bacterium
CTCCGGGAGGCGCAACTGCCGAACAACCGGCTCCCTAGGGAGCCTAAACCATGAGAGATACAGAACTAAAAAGTGACAACTTTAAACCAGGACGTGACAGGGTCAGTCCTCGGATTTAAGAAAAAGGGGGTCAGTCCTCGAAAAGGGGGTCAGTCCTCGGATTTAAGAAAAAGGGGGTCAGTCCTCGAAAAGGGGGTCAGTCCTCGGATTTAAGTATTGATGATTTTGGGGAGTGATGGTATACGTCTTGAATGCCTAGAAAACCGAGAGTTGAATACGCGGGAGCGATCTATCATGTGATGAGCCGGGGGAATCGGGGGGATTCGATTTTTCTGGACGACAAGGATTGCGAGACGTTTATAGGTACGCTGGAAGAGGCATGCACAAGAACCGGTTGGTTGGTGCATGCTTTTGTTTTGATGGGGAATCATTATCACTTATTGCTGGAGACGCCGGAGGCGAATCTGGTGGTGGGCATGAAGTGGCTGCAGGGGACGTATACCCAACGGTTTAATTCGCGACACAAACTTTGGGGTCATTTGCTGCAGGGGCGCTATAAGGCCATTCCGGTGGATCAGGGGGCGGGCGGAGATTATTTCCCGACGGTGGCTAACTATATCCATCTGAATCCAGCACGGACGAAGGTTTTTGATTTGGAAAAGGAAAAGCTGGGGGATTATCGGTGGAGTAGCTTGCCGCTTTATTTGAGGCCGAGCAAACGGCCAGCTTGGCTGGTGGTTGATCGGGTGCTGGGTGGGTTGGGCGTGCAGGATGACAAGGCGGGGCGTTCTTGGTATCGGGAGCATATGAAAAAGCGCGTGCTGGAAATTGCGCGGAGCGATGATCCGCAGGCGGTTGATGCCGCATGGGATAAGATTCGGCGGGGCTGGTATTTTGGGTCGGATGGGTTCCGGCAGGAACTGATGGAGCGTTTGGATGAGAGTTTGGAGGGTAAGCGAGCATCTTCGTTTAGTGGTGATGCCATTCGGGAGCATAATGAGGCGGAAGCGGTAAAGCTGATTGATCGGGGACTCGAATGTCTGGGCATTGAACGCTGTGATTTGGAATCAATGCGGAAGGGTGCCCCCGAAAAGATGGCTCTGGTTTGGGTATTGAAGAAAAAAACGGTTGTAACGAATACGTGGATTAGTCAGCATCTGTTCTGTGGACATCCGGCTAATATCCCGGGATATGCAAGAAAAGTGGCTGGAGCGAATGAGGGTCAGTTGGCTGGATTTAAGAAAATACTTTAATCCGAGGACTGACCCCCTAATCGAGGACTGACCCCCTAATCTGTCCCTTTCTCCTGACCCTTTCCCCACCGCTCGACCAATGGATAGGCCGCCGATTGCGAATGTGCTATTGGAAGATGTGGAAACGCCCGAAACAGCGCCGGAAGCAACTGCGCAAGCGGGGTCTGGACGAACAGCAAATCAACATGATCGTCAGTAGCCGTGAAGGCCACTGGAAACTATCGCGCACGCTGGCGACGAATATGGGCATGGGCAACGCGTGGCTCAAGAAGCAGGGCTTAATCAGTCTAAAAGAACAATGGAGCAAAATACATTATCCCGCTTAATCAGGGGATGGAGTCTTACGAACCGCCAAGTGCGGAGCCGCATGCTTGGTGGTGTGGGGAGAGGGAGCTAAACACTCCCTCTTACCCGATTTCGGTTATTTTGTTTTGACCTTAATATAAGCGTAGTCAGAGTTTTTTGTTCCCTTGAAAATTGATACTGATAGTAATCCTTGGGTTGCTTCCCAACGTAATGTGAAATTATCACTAAATGTTGGATATGCTTCTTTTAGACCTATTGCACTGAGTGCTGATTTTGAAAATGGAATATCATCAATTCCTTCAATGGTAATCCAATCTGCATTGCCTTTTATGAATACTATTTCAGTTTCACCTTTTTCGTATTGGCACTTTTTTCCGTACTTTGTCTCTTTACTGGAGGTTGGTTCCCCAAGATAGGTGGACACTTCTTTTTCTGTTTTTCCTGCCACTTTCGTTATATCTACAACAACTTCAGAATGAACAGTGATTGCTGATACTGCAAAAAGTACGATTGATATAAATTTCGTCATTTTATCTCCTTACCGAACGTCCAAGCTCACTTTCGGTGCGCAAAATGTTGCCTTCAAAATCGGGCGTTGTTCACCGTAAAGTGGAGTGATTTGTTAGGCATTTTTGTTACCCATGAATTCTTTTAGTGATGCTAATATTGACACCAAGCTTGCCATCGGGATTCTTGCTCTTCTATTGCTATCTTCTGTGCTATTAGCCGAGAGTTCTTGTGAGCTTGGGAAATCCTCTAATGCTTCTTCGGTGGTTTTATTTTTAGACCAGATAGTAAGAGTGTAGCGATCTCCAGTTTTACCGCTCATGTGTAGCTGGTAATCCCCTAGCTTAAATCTCACACCCTTCTCGTTTTTCGTTACATTGTATTTTATCTTTAATTCTTCTAGCTCAGGGACAACTTCCTCGTAAATCCGCCTCGAATTCTTTTTATTAACAGATGCGGATGCTGCTTTTACATCGGGGTCATCATCTATAGTTATTTCAACGGCATCAGAATGATAGGTTTTAATAAAATTAGTAACAGCATCAACTAGCGTTTCATTCCCATCCCAAAAGTATTCTCCATCCAATCTGGAATTATCAAGAATCGTGTGCAGCATAGCCTCGATGGAGCGGGCATCTACGCCGGTCCATGCTTTAATAATTGATATTTTTACCGGGCTGATTGTGCCCAGTAACTCCTTTTCCCTTCTTTCTGGATGGTCGGTTGTTATACCGATTTTCTTGATTGGCGGAAAGGAAGCTTCAGAATCGTATTTCTGTAGCAACTCAGAAAATATTGGCTCAGCTATGTAAAGTGTATTTTGCATGGTTTTGGTTTCTATTTTTTTTGCCTAACGATTAGGATTTTATCCCTCCTGCTTCCCCTAAACTCCAAAGCTCATCGCAGAAGATAAAAAGCAGGAGGATAAAATTTTGTTGGACTGAGCCT
>JADGFE010000246.1 GCA_016744085.1 Kiritimatiellales bacterium
TTGGAGCTTCGCGAGAGATGTAGCCAGTAGCGAGAAAAGCGTATTTTTGCAACCGACTCACAGTCGGATAGATACACATATTCATGCCGAGAAGTTCGGATTAATGCGGAAGGGATGATCGCCACCGTTGGAACATCTAAATTATCTATTTCCCATCCAACTCAGGAAACCACTGAATGCATCCGGGCGGCAAAGTTGTGTGGAAAATGGTTTTCCTCAATTGGTGATTTGAAAATTGCAATGACTTTACTGGGAGTCCAACCATGATGTTTCAACTACTAAATATTGTTGTTTACGGAAAAAATAATCAGAGGCGGTCCATTGAGCTGAAGCCAAACTGCGTAAATATTATTACAGGACAGTCCAAAACCGGAAAATCCGCGCTGACTCATATCGTTGATTACTGTCTTGGGAGAAAAGAGTGTAATGTACCTGCCGGAGTAATACGGAAAAACGTTTCTTGGTATGCTGTTAAACTACAGACTTCTGCGGGAGAAATTTTCATTGCACGGAGAAACCCGGATAAGGGAAAAGAAACCAGCGAGGATATTTATTTTGAACGGGGAACGGACATCATATTGCCGGAGCCAGACGCATTAGTAAAAAACACCAACGCGGAAGCGCTCAATACGCTGCTGTCAAAAGCATTGGGTATTACAAACTATTCCCATGAACCAAAACCCGGGCAAACTCGAAAAACAGGGGTGGCCGATATTGGAAAAGCGCTCTTCTATTGCTTTCAAGAGCAGAGCGAAGTTGACGATCAAAAGTTTCTATTTCATCGGCAGGGAGAACCCTTCATTCCGCAAAGCATAAAAGACTATCTGCCCTTTTTCCTTGGCGCTATTACAGACGAATATATCCAAGGAAAAGTAGAATTAAGAAAGCTGAAACGAAAGCTCAAGATCATCGAAGCAAAAATTGTAGAGCACGAAGCTCTTCGTGGGAAAAATTTTGAGCAGGCCTATGCTCTCATTAACGAGGGCAAAGATATCGGCTTGATCCAACAAAAGTTGCCGCTGCCAGAGAATTGGGGCCAAATTGCATTCATATTAAGGGAGGCGCTTGCAAGAAATATTGAGACGGAAGTATCTGGACCGGATGAAGCTCTTCTGAATAAGTTGTTTGACAAGCAGCATGTTTTGCGAAGTAAGTTTCGTGAAGCATCAGAAGAACTCAGTGCCTATATTAGCCTGAAAAAGTCATCGGGCGGTTACGGCTCTGAGCTACAGGAACAGGGAACCCGCTTGGAATCGATTGGTTTGTTCTCAGATGATTCCGAAAACCATACATGCCCGCTTTGCTCATCACGCCTTTCAAATGAAGTCCCTGCAGTAAGTGCGATAAGGACCTCACTTTCAACAACCAAAAAACAACTCGATGCCGTAGCAAACGAAACACCTCATCTCGACAAGTTGATAGAAAAATCAGAAGCAATGTGTGATGGGATAAAGACTGAATTGGCGGAAATCAAAACGTCTATTATTTCCCTTCAAAAAACAAACGAGCGCATTTCATCTCTTAGAGATCAGAATGCAAAGGTTGCTCTGGTAAAGGGACGTTTGAGCCTATATCTGGAGCACATGCCCGGGGGAGATGTTGATCTTGCGCCTGAAATTAAAGAGGCCAAGGCCCTCAAGGCGCAAATAGAACAACTGAAGGACGCGCTGGACGATGATGCGCTTTCCGAAAAAACCAATTCTGCGCTCTCTGTTGTTTCTTCCAAAATTTCAGCGTTAGCTCGTGATCTAGCCATTGAGCATTCAGATGCTCCCATGCGGTTGGATCTTAAAAAGCTGACCGTAATTGCGGATACAGAAGATGGGCCAATTCCAATGCCAAAAATGGGAAGTGGCGAAACCTGGGTTGGTTTACATCTGGTAACGCACCTTTCTTTACATAATTGGTTTGAGAAAAAATCACGCCCGGTTCCGCAGTTTTTGTTCCTAGATCAGCCATCCCAAGCCTACTTCCCTCCCGACACCTCTGCCGAGACTATAAAAAATGGTGCGGGAAATCCCGACAGACAATCGGTTATAAAGATGTTTCAACTGGTGGATTCTGAGGCTCAAAATTTTCAGGTTATCATTACTGAACATGCCGATATTCAAGAAGAATGGTTCCAAAAGCGGGTTCGAGAAAAATGGTGGGACGGGGAAACAAAGTTGATTCCCATGGACTGGCTGGAGAATGAGATTTAAGACGGGGTCATGAGCCACTCTTTAGCTCAACTTATTATATCCAATGACTTCAAAAAGTATCTTATCCATTTCCCAAGTGGGGCTATTGGGCTCAATCCCAAGGTAATCAAGGTTCTGGAAATCCAAGAAATCAACAGTATCCTAATTCATGAGGCCAAATATCACACCAGATGAACGGTCAAATGAATGGATCTTGTTCCAACGGTTTGTGCTGACATCGTTTTGTAGCGTTTTCCCCTGCAACACATCTCTTGATTTTATCAGGCACATGAGCGAAGTGTGTGTCATGAAAAATTCAAATACCACCTCTAAAGAAAAAGTCCTCTCCAGAGCACAAGGCTGCCTGCTTGGCCAACTTGCCGGTGATGCGCTGGGGAGTTTGGTCGAGTTCAAATCCCCGTCAGCGATTCTAACGCTCTATCCGGACGGTGTTCGGGAGCTGGCGGATGGCGGAACGTGGGACACGATTGCAGGTCAGCCGACCGACGACTCGGAAATGGCGCTGCTACTGGCCCGGATGTTGGTGAAAACGGGAACGTATGATCCGGAGGCAGCACGGAAGCAATATCAATATTGGCTGAGCTCCGATCCATTTGACTGCGGCATGACTATTTCCGCCGGGCTGCGGGGAAATCCCAATCCAGACAGTCAGGCCAATGGAGCGATGATGCGGATCAGCCCGCTCGGTATCTTTGGAGCCGGATTTAAGTTAAATCAGGTGGCCGAATGGGCCATGCAGGATGCGGCGCTAACTCACCCCAACAAAATCTGCCAACAAGCCAACGCGCTGTTTGCCATGGGAATTGCC
>JADGFE010000061.1 GCA_016744085.1 Kiritimatiellales bacterium
GCTTAATCAGGGGATGAAGTCTTACGAACCGCCAAGTGCGGAGCCGCATGCTTGGTGGTGTGGGGAGAGGGAGCTAAACACTCCCTCTTACCCGATTTCCATAGCCGCGGTAGTCATACATCAGCACCGAATAGCCGAGTTGGTAGAACCGATCCATGAAAGGCACCACACTGGAAAGATCTTCAGCATTTCCGTGGCTGAACAAAATCGTGTGTACGGCCTCTGGGTGTTCCAGATAAACCGCCGTAATGGATTCATTTTGGCCGATCGGAATAGTTATTTCATTCCGCAAATGGGTGTAGCCGGGGGGCTGCGGGTGAAAAATAATTCCGTCCGAAATCAGGAACGCGAATAGGTTTATCAGCAGATAAAATGAGCCGACATAGACAATAAGCTGGATAACAATATTTTCAATCATGCTCAAAATTATAAAATCCAGTACTTCGTGCCGCAATGGTAGAACGATCATATTGAGGAGATGTTTTCAGCTTTTATGGCATGCGAGTTGAAATTCGCACTTTGAAGCCGCATATTCACCGCCCACAAAGCCAAGGAAATTAGATGCTTAAATTTTTGAAAATATTGATGGGTATGTTTATTGCCGTAAATGCATGGGCGCAAATGCCGCACGAGGTATTGCTGTTGGTTAATAAGCAGTCCCAGCCCTCGAAGAGGGTGGCGAATACTTTTGCGGCAGTCCGTCAGATTCCAGAACGCAATATCGTTTATCTCGATATTCCGAAATCAGCTTATGGCGGAAGTGCCACGGTTTCGCCGGAAGAATTTACTAAGCTGATTTGGGAGCCGGCAAATGCCGCAGCAAAGAAGCAGGGCATTGATCAGCAGATTGTGGCGTGGGTCTATTCCGTTGATTTCCCGATTCGTGTAACAACCGATACCAATGATCGCCGCCAAATGTCGGTGGGCGGAATGACGTTTCTACGGAATAAAATGCCGGGGTTGAGCTTGATCGAAGAGGGCAAGTATTTATCCAAACTGTTCGCCGGCCCAAACGAACGGGTCAAGATTTCGCTCAATGCCATGTCGCTGGGCATGCAGAAAAAGGGTCTGGGCATGGAGGCCAAGGTGCCTCCCGAAGCGGCGTGGCTCCAGAAGGGCCTGGGCGATCGTATGCCGTTGCCTAGTATGATGCTGGGGTATATTGGAGAAAACGGGAACGATGTTGAAACGGTTTTGAACTGCATTAAGCTGGGAGTCAGCTCCGATTCTCGTGGAATGAGAAGCGGAATCAATTTTGTGGTTAGCGATGACGTTCGCTCAAAATGCCGAGAATATCAGTTTTATCCTGCGGTCAACGAACTTCAGCAACGCGGAATCACAGCAAACGTTACAACCAATTTTCCTGCGGGACAAACTATGGTGATGGGCGTGTTGTCCGGCGCTGAAAAGGTTGATCCGTCTTCAATTAAATCTTTTGCTCCTGGGGCCATGGGCGAGCATCTCACCAGCTGGAGCGCCGAGTTTCAGCGTCCGCAAACAAAAATGACTGAGTGGCTGAAAGCCGGCGCGACCGCTTCTGCGGGGGCCGTGGTAGAGCCATACTCGAATCCCAACAAGTTTCCTTCGGCCCGCTTTTTCGTTCATTACGCTTCTGGAAACACCCTGCTGGAAAGTTTTTATCAATCCATTGCCTGCCCAGTTCAGACCTTGTTGCTGGGAGATCCCATGGCAAAACCGTATGCCGTTCCGCTGTCGGTGAATATACTTGGAGCCGATGCGATTGAAAGCGACTTTACGTATCTGGCCACGGCCAAATGCCGGGCTGCCAATGCTAAGTTCCTTTATTCTTTCATGCTGGATGGTAAAGAGATTCAGGCTGCTTCTGAGGAAAATTCGGTTCACTTGCGCCTTTTGCACCTGTCCGACGGCTATCACGAACTCCGAGCGGTCGCCCGTATTGTCAGCATGGTGGAGTTTAACGCTTCTGCGAGTAAGGCAATCATGATTAATCGAATGGGTCGCTCCATCGTCATTCAACCGAATGTAACTCGATTGGCAAAACATGAGCATGGCATAAAGGTGAAAGTGCTGGGCGCGCAGCAACCGGAAAAACTTCGGCTGGTTTTTGGTGAACTGATTCTGGATGAACAGGTTTACGATTCGAATGCCGAATTGGTGCTCGATGAATTAGCGGTAGGCGAGGGTCCCAGCCGTATTCGTGCGGTGGCGGTCTATGCCGATGGCACGGAAGTTTCCAGTGTGCCCATGAATATCGGGATTAAATTTAATACAGACGGCTAAACCGAATAAAAATCGGACTTTCATTGTCTCATTTGGAATTGTAGATTTCGCGCCTCATTTTTGGGAGTTGCTATGAATAAACCATGTGTATTTTTTGATCGGGACGGCATCGTAAATGAATCGCCGGGGCCGGGTTATGTCGAGAAATGGGATGATTTCCACCTGCAACCGGGTTTTGTTGCCGCGCTACAAACGACAGCGGCCAAAGGCTATTCGTCCGTCGTTATAACCAACCAGCAGGGTGTTGCCAAAGGGTTATATTCTGAAGAGGAACTGGCTGCGATTCATGGAAATATGCGAGCTCAGCTACGGACGCATGGCGTGGATGTGCTCGACGTCTTTCATTGCCCGCATTATGCCGTAGACGAATGCGAATGCCGGAAACCAAAGCCCGGTATGATTTTTCAGGCCTCTAAAAAGCATGACCTTGAATTGTCTGGTTCGTGGATGATTGGCGACAGCGAAAAAGATGTTGAGGCCGGACAAAACGCAGGATGCAAAACCATTCGGATTTGTCCATTGGATGAGAAAACCAAGGCAGAGTTTCACGTTGAGCATATTGACGAGGTCGCCGCAATTTTAGAAAAGGAGCTGGTCGCGTGCGTGTAGTTGAAACGAATAGTCCTGAGGAAACCTGGGACCTTGCTGCTGACCTTGCCAAGACAATTGAAGCCGGAACAGTGATGGCGTTGCATGGTGACTTGGGTGCAGGGAAGACCTGCTTTATTCAAGGTTTTGCAGCCGCATTGGGTATTACCGATCCTATTACTAGTCCGACATATACGTTGATTGGAGAATATGAAGGTCGTTTGCCGTTGCACCATATCGATCTTTATCGACTGGCGGGTCCGGAAGAAGCATTGGGGCTTGGACTTGAAGAGTATTTTGACGTGAATGGGATTACGGCCATCGAATGGGCCGAGCGGGCGGATGGTCTACTTCCGCCAGACATGTTGCATATTGAAATCAAAGCGGACGAAAATACCGGAACGCGTACCTTTCGTATTTTTAAGGAGAACAAAGCGTGAAAATTTTTGCCATTGAATTGAGTTCCCGCTTCGGCAGCGTGGCGTTGGTTGAAAACGGTCAGGTCGTGTTGGAAAAGAGCTGGGAAGAAAACTTTAAAAATCGCCAACAACTATTTGATTCCATTGCTGAGTTAGGCGTGGATTGGGCGACCGTTGATTGTTTTGCGGTTGGCCGTGGGCCGGGTGCTTTCTCCGGTATGCGAATCGGTTTTACCGTGGCGAATACGCTGGCTGCACCGGATAAGAAACCAGTATATGCGCTAAACAGCGGAGCGGCGCTGTCGGCGCAGTTGGGTGCTGAGCAAACAGCCGTAGTCGGGGATGCCCGGCGTGGCAAGGTTTGGGCTGGAGTTTTTTCAGGAACAGAACTGGTGAAAGAATTTAAACTGATGGAGCTCGATGAATTGAGTGCTTTTGTTCCGGATGGTACCTTGGTGGTCAGTCCCGATCACGACCGGTTAACGGAGCTGCTAGCAGACTTTAAAATTCTCGACTCGGCCGAGCCGGTTTTTCCAACAGCGGGAAAGCTTGGGGAACTGGTTTGTCAACGTCTGCAAAACGACATTCCATCAGAGCCGATTGAGCCTCTCTATATGCACCCGCCCGTATTTATTGAACCCCGCTTTCCTGCATAGCTTTTTTCTTCTCTAGCTGGCCGATCAGAATGCCGACAATAATTAGGGCCATGCCGATCAAGCTAGAGGGTGTTCGAAAACCAAAACAGCACGAGATTTATTATCGGAAAGTCTTTTGGCTGTGCCCGAACAGAGTAATAAAGATGGCGTAACGTCAGTTGGTCGAAGATCAGGGGGTTAAACTCTTTGTTTACTCGATTTTTCACGCTACGCGGGCACAGTTCTTCTGAGGAAGGTACGCTGATATTGGATTGGAATGACGCGTTGGGCGGCTAGCCCGTTCGCTGTAGATTCTCTTGTTTTCGGGCACGGATTTCGATGGCGCGACAGAAGTTGTAGGCGAGTACTTTTTCGGTGAGCTCACTGCGCACGGAGTCGATTGCGGTCGAGAAGTTCCTTTTTTCAATTGCCGACTTGTACGGGATGCACCTCATGCTTCGCAGTAATCACATTAATGGTATCGAGACCCTTAATCGCCTCAAGCGCAACCCGAGCCTTGAACTCAGGAAAGGGATCTGTTGGCCTATGCAATGACATTGCCTAATCTGTTCTCCAGATAAGGCCTGCATGAAAGTTTCCGCAAAAAAGGGACTTTGCGCATTACGGATCTTAGAGCTTAAGAAGTTACATGTTCGTAGTGAGCAGGGTCTCTGTAGGTGGCGTCCCAGTTTTTGAATACGGGCTCGAGTCCTTTGTCGCGAAGCATGGAACAGAACGCCGGAATGTTGCGCTCGTCGCTGATTGAAAACTGTTCGGTTGATTCCTCCGAGTCATCACTATAGCCGCCGACCGTCGTTTTGCTGGCCACGCTCATTTTAGAAATGCCGACGCCGGCCATGCCGTCGCGCACGCGTTGGGGTTCGCGGGTGGAAAGGATCAACGGAATTTCCGGCAAACAGATCCGCATGGCGAAAATATATTGAGCCAGCATTTTTTCGTCGACCGGATGATCGGCTCGAAAGCCGCCCAATTGGGGATTGATGCGGGGGAATGAAATGGAAACACCCGCCTGCCAATAATTTTTCAGCAAATATTTTGCATGCCGGTAGGTGCAGAGCATATCGAAACGCGGATCAGCCAAGCCGAGCAGGGCGCCAATACCAATCGTACGTAATCCGCCGCGCAACGCTCGATCTGCCGCATCGATCCGATTAAAAAAGTCGCGCTTATCTCCCCAACGGTGCATCTTTTCGTAGACCACTTGGTCGTACGTTTCCTGATAGAGCGATACTCCGGTGCATCCGGCGGTCGCGAGTTCGCGATATTCCAACTCTTCCATGGGGAAGACTTCGATCGTTACATTATGAATATATTCCGAGGCAATCGCGATACACTCTTTAAGATAGGGCACATCGGCTTCCGGCATACGCTCACCGGTAAGCAGGACCAATTCCTCGAGTTTCATGGACTTGATCGCTTCCATCTCATGCCTAAGCTGGGCTTCGTCTAGCACGGCACGCTTGGCGCGCCGATCACCGGCAATGCCGCAATAGAGGCAGCCGCCATTGCAAAAGTTGGAAAGGTAGAGTGGGGTGTAGAGCGAAATCGTTCGCCCGAAATGACGCCGCGTAATCGACTGCGCCCGCTGGGCCATCAGCTCAATAAATTCTCCGGCCGCAGGAGAGAGCATCAACGCCAACTCCCGTTCACCTGGGTTTTCAGCGAGAATAGCAGATTGGATGGCACGCGGATCTTCGCTGTTGGCCATCGACATCCAGGGTGCTGGATCGAGCCACTGTGGGAGTTCTTTAGTCATTGGTAGAAAGGAAGCTGGTTAGGGGGCTGCTCGCCTGAGCGATTTCGCTGGTTGGCATCAGCCCGGCGTTGTAGGCCATACGTCCGGCTTCAACGCCGGTTTTAAATGCGGCACCCATAGCCGCCGGATTATCGGCTGCGGCTATAGCACTGTTTACGAGAGCGGCTTCGCATCCCATCTCCAGTGCGCAGGCCGCCTCGGAAGGGGCGCGTAGGCCGGCGTCGACAACAACGGGTACATTGGCATCGCGGACAATGATTTTGATCATGTCGGCGGTGGAGAGTCCTTTGCCGGTTCCGATGGCTGCACCGAGCGGCATGACCGCAGCGCACCCAATGTCTTCGAGGCGTTTTGCTAAAACAGGATCAGCAGGGATATAGGGGAGCACCAGGAAATCCTGTTTAACCAGTTCAATGGCGGCTTCATATGTTTCGATCGGATCGGGTAGCAGATGATGCGGATTGGGATGGATTTCCAGTTTAACAAAGGGACTTTTACTGAGTTCGCGGCCCAGCATGGCTGCTCGAACGGCTTCTTTGGCATTCATGGCGCCGGACGTATTCGGCATCAGGCGTACGTTAGGCAGTTCCGATAGTGGACCGTACAAATCATCTTCTGCCTGATCGCGGTTAAAACGGCGCAAGGCAACGGTCACTAATTCCGTGCCGGAGGCTTTGACCGCTTCGATCATAGCCTGCGTGCTCGAAAATTTTCCAGTTCCCAAAAACAGTCGGGAGTTTAATTCGTGCTCCCCGATTTTAAGTGTGTCTGACATGAGGTTCCTTTGGTTCTTTATACAAATCCTAAATGCTAATTTCTAAATCCTAAACAAACATCAAATTTAAATTTTGAATCTCAAAACAGGCGATCTCTCGGTTTAGAGATTAGAATTTAGTGTTTAGGGTTTCTTTGGCGACTTGCCGCCAAAGCTATCCTCCACCAACAAAGACGAGCATTTCAACTTCGTCCGACTCTTTAAGCTGGTGTGTTTTCCAATCATCAGATGGAATCACATTTCCGTTAATCATGAGTGCCGTGTGGGATTTATTCGCTCCCAGTTCTTCGAGCAGACTATCGACCGATGCATCGCTTTGATGGTCGTGCTGTTCCCCGTTTACAGTCAGTTTCATTGCGTTACTCCAAATAAAAAGCGTTCCGGGCAGGGCACGGAACGCTTGGAAAAACATAAACGCTCCCTTGCGCCGGCATGATCCGGATCAGGTTCAACGGGTATTATCTCAGCTCAATCCATCGTGTGGAAAGGCACCCCGGGTAACTGGTTGCAGACGTTGCCATCGGCAGGGTTTGAAGTAAAGCGGGAAGGCAGGAAAACGCTTCCTTTAAAAATTAGATTTTTGTTGTTGCCGAGATCGCCGATTTTGCTAAGGTACGCGCTCGTTTTTACCGAAGACCCCTTCGTCTAGTGGCCTAGGACTCCAGGTTTTCATCCTGGCAACACGGGTTCGAACCCCGTAGGGGTCGCCATTTATTTGGCGGCACTTCGGCAAAAGCAAAAGTAAGACCCCTTCGTCTAGTGGCCTAGGACTCCAGGTTTTCATCCTGGCAACACGGGTTCGAACCCCGTAGGGGTCGCCACTCTTTCTTCTTTTTCGTTATTTTTTACAGGATTGGTGTGTCTACGCCTAATCTGGGATGCGATCCTTATTTCCACGCCCTCTTCCAGATGGGTAGACTGTAAATTAAAATGCCCAACTTTTCTGAGACGGGAGCATCTCATGCCGCCAACTCCTGATTGAAAAATAAATCTAGCGAGATCGTTGAAGGAAAACAAGGACGCTCCAAGGTGATGTAAAAGAATGGGGACTTATGGCTCATTCTGTAATTTTTCAACCGTTGGAACCCTTTTTCATTTGCTTTTCCAAGGGTTGGAAATATGTTTGGTGGGGTCGTCGCGAAACATACGCTTGCGCGACGACAGTTAACCGTTATCAGTTATTGGTTAATAGGGAGTGCTCCTCACGCTCAGTACTGATAACCAAGGCAACCAATAATGATTAACGAATAACCGATAACTAGGAAGTTTCGACCATGGATATCTTTAATTCAATGCTGGTTTCAATGCCGATTGCCGACATTGCATCGGCCTTTTGGGACAGTACCCTTCCGGGCAAAGCAATTGTGATTGTGCTCTTTCTAGGATCGGCCGGGGCCTGGACGATTATGTGGACCAAAGGTGTTCAGCTACGGTTTGCCAGTGCAACAACCTCTGACTTTCTGGACGCTTTTCGTTCTGAACGGATTCCAACCTCCATGTTTACCAAGCGGGAGGAGTATGGAGGGACGCCGTTGAACACGATCTACAAAGAGGGTTGCAAGGCCCTCGGTGGAGAATTGCAGGCGCACGGGATTGATCCCGATGATCTGCTGCTGGGCGATATGACTTCTGAAGCGCACCGCCGCTTAAGCCTGAACCAGCTGGAAACGCTTCGAGCCGTGGTAGACCGGAATGTGGCAGAAGAGGCGTTGAATCTGGAAAATCAAATGGGGTTGTTGGCCACAGCGGTAAGTGCGGCTCCATTTTTGGGCCTTTTAGGCACGGTTTGGGGGGTAATGGATGCATTTGCCGGCATGGCTCAATCAGGTTCGGCTGCGCTGTCTGCAGTGGCTCCTGGTATTTCGGGAGCCTTGTTGACCACGATCGTTGGCCTGCTTGTTGCCTTGCCTTCGATGATTGGCTACAATCTGCTTTCTGCTCACATTCGTCGGATTTCCGTACAAATGGATAACTTTTCGCAGGAATTCGTCTCGTCCATCCAGAACACCTATGTGATTGAGGCCTAAGAGCAGGCATTAGGCAAAAGGCACGAGGTAGTAGGGAATGCCGCTTAACATATAAACACTAAATACTTAAAGCTGAGCCGACCATGGCAAGAAGAACCAGTCTAGTTTCACTGAATACGATCAGCGATATTAATATGACGCCGCTGATGGATCTGACGTTTATTCTGTTGATTACCTTCATTATTACGTTTCCTCTGATTGAGCAGGGCATTGCCATTAACCTCCCGAAAGGGAAGGCTGCGGATATGATGGATGCGGAAACCCGCTCAATCAGCCTGAATCTAGATAAACAGCTTTATCTGGATGATGTTCCTGTTTCCGCAGATGAATTAAGCTTGGCCATGGCTGAAATCGGCATGAATGATCCCAACACGACTGTTTATGTTCGCGCAGACCGCAAGCTTCCTTATGGCGAAGTGGTTGCAGTGATGAAAGTGTTGCACGACGCGAATATTACTAAAATGGCATTGGTGACCGAGGCAGATCAGTAGGCATGAATGCATTCGAGCGCAAAATTGCACTCCGGGTGCTGGGAATCCATGGCGGGATTATCCTATTTTTCTTAATGGTTGCCGGCCTGAAAGGGTGTTTCAAACCAAAACCGACGCCGGAAATCGTAACCTTCATTGAATTTGGATCACCTGCGCCGCAGGTGAATGTTCAGCAGGTTGAACAAATGTCGGAACCGGAAGCTCCGGCTCCTGAACCAACCCCTACACCGGCGCCGATTAAGAAACCCGTGCCGAAGCCGACTCCAAAGCCAACGCCCAAACCAAAACCAATTCTAAAAAAAGTGGAGCCAAAAGCGGAATCTAAGCCAAAATGGAAACCGACCAAGGCTTCAGATATTAATCCCAACAAAAGTAAGCGAATTGTGGAAAAACCAGTAAAACCGACAATTTCGGCAAGTGATATTTCCAAAGAGTTGTCTGGCATCCAGTCGTCATCCAAAGCGACCACGGGCCCGGTAGGGAATCCAAATGCGAATGCTGCATATGACTCGCATATTTACAGCGTATTTTATAATGCATGGGAACGGCCATCAACGGCGGCATCGCGTCCGGCAAAGATAACGATATCAATTTCATCAAGCGGGCGAATCCTTTCGTCGCGTTTAAGTCAGTCGTCAGGCGATTCCGCATGGGATGCCACGGTACTTACTGCCGTTGGAAGGGTTAAAACCCTGCCGAAAAAGCCACCAGTAGGCTATCCACTCGATAATATTGTCGTGCAGTTCCGTATTATTGATTAAATTTTTTGTATTTGGAGAATCTAACATGAATAGACAATGGTTTATCTCTGGAGCACTTCTAGCAGGAGGCTCCGTATTTGCAGAACGTGTTATAGATATCAGGGGTAAAGGTCAGGGTAAAATAGGAATCAGCCTCGGTAGTTACCGCACCGGTTTCGATGCCGCCTCGAAAACTTTTTTGGCAGTGCTGAAGGCCGATTTAAATCGTTCGGGACATTTTTCGGTCACATCAAGTGGCGGTGCGCTGAATGTGACAGGTGCGTGTCAGGCAGGAAGCCAAATGAAGGCCGATGTGCATGTTTATCAGGTTGCGACCCGGAAAAAATTATTGGGTAAATCCTATGACGCTGCGGCAAGCAGTGCCCGTGGTTTGGCCCATAAGGTGGCAGATGAGATTGTTTATGCCGTAACGGGAAAAAAAGGTATGGCTTCCGGAAAAATTGCGGTAGTGGGAAATCGTACAGGCCGGAAAGAACTTTATATTACTGATATGGATGGAAAAAACATGCGGCAGATCACGAAAGATCGCAGTATTGTGGTGGGGCCGCGCTGGACGCCGGATGGAAAAAGTCTGACCTACACGTCGTATAAACGGGGTTATCCGAATGTTTACATGACTGGGAAGGGAAAGCCGATTTCGAGCCATGGAGGGCTGAATGCCAGTGGGGCGGTATCGCCGGATGGAAAAACCCTCGCGGTAATTCTATCAGTGAGTGGAAATCCGGAGCTTTGGCTTAAAAGCCTGCGTACAGGAAAGCTGACTAAACGGCTCAGTAGCACGCAACGGGGCAATGAGGCCAGCCCTTGCTGGTCGCCAGATGGAAATCATCTTGTATTTGTTTCCGATAGCTCGGGCCGGCCGCAAATCTATATTATCTCAAAAAACGGGGGGCGTGCCTCTCGTATTTCTAGTTCAGGTACGGAGAGTGTTGCACCGGATTGGGGGACGAACGGATATATTACCTATTGTAGCAGGGTTGGTGGAAAGTATCGCATAATGGTCGCCAATCCGGTCGCTAAAACAGTACGGCAATTGGATGCAGATTGGGCGGACTATGAGGATCCAAAATGGGCGCCGGATGGACGGCATATAGTTTGTTCAAGGACCTCGAATTACCGTTCCTCTATCTACCTCCTTGACACGCTGAAAGATTCTCCTGTAGCTTTAATTTCAGGGTCGGGTGATTGGTATTCGCCTGCCTGTTCTCCTTAATAATGAAGTGGGGTCGATGTTATGTATAAAATGGTTTTAAAATTAGTTGTTTTCTCAATGGTTGCAGGGTCTCTGGCGTTGGTTGGCGGATGTAAAAAATCCAAGCCGGGTGCTGATCTTTATGGCTCCGGTGATAATCTTTATGGTGACCCGTTGATGGGTGATACCCCAATGAATGATGATATGATGGGTGTGCCTGCCGATGGCGACCGCAGCATGTTCGAACCGTTGTTTTTTGCGTATGACAGCTCACAGGTTAATCCTGAGGAGGCTGGTAAGTGCGAGGATGTTGCCAAGCACCTTAAGAAAAATAGTGGTGGCGGTGTAATTATTGAAGGCCACGGTGATGAGCGTGGAAGTCGCGAATATAACCTGGCGCTAGGTGAACGCCGCGCGCTTGCAGTCCGTGACTACCTGATTAGTCTCGGCGTTGAACCTGCTGCAATCCAGACTAAGAGTCTTGGTGAAGAAATGCCCGAAAATATGGGTCATGATGAAGGTGCCTGGCGTTTGAATCGCCGCGCGGTCTTCGCGATTTATTAATCAGCCTTTGTAAGGTGCGGCCTCGGTCGCACCTTCTTTTCGAATGCAACTTTATATCCCTACGATCGCGGCACAATTCGACTTCTTCGGAGGCGTACTGGGTGTTGTTGCCGCTATTATTCTCTCCTTTGTCAGTATTACGCTGATTGCGAGCTACTACCGTTTTCAGAATATTGTGCAGATGGCAGAGAATACTGATCCTGAGGCAATGGGAGCTGCTCCTGCTGATGTTCTACGCGTACAGCTAGCCCGATATCTTGCTGGTTGTGCCCGTCGTGACACTTCTTTTGCGATCGCGTTGGTCCGCATTGAAGATTCTGATATTCAGGTGCGAATGAATTCCCCTTTGATTGAGATAATCAAAGATGCTGCTCGTCGCGATGATGTTACCTGCGTATTTGATGATAATACAGCGGTGTTAATTGCAGAATCTGAGCCGGAGGATGCGCATTCAATTCTGGGTCGAATAACCGGACGCGTTGCAGAAAAATGTGCAGGCATAACCTCGGACAAGATCCGAGTGGGCCTAGCCTCTTATCCCGGTCATGGTTTGAGTGGTAAAGACCTGCTTGCTATTGCTGGTGAAGGATTAGATGAGGCTACGGAGGAGACTCCCATTGTCATGCCGGAAATTATCGACGTGGATGAAGACGAAGAGGTTGCTGATGCCATCCCTGATGAGCAGGAAGAAGTTTCGTTGGAGGGTGACCTTCTAGAGGAAGATGGGTCAGATGAAGAGGAATCCAGGGGATGGAAGGAACGTCGTAAAAACTCCATGCTGGATGAGCTGACCGGCGTATTGAAGCCTTCGGCGGTATCCGCCTTTATGCAACGGGCCATGAGCGAAATCCGCCGAAAGAAACAATGTGCCGCGCTGTTTTGTGTTGGTGTGAATAATTTGGAGCATATTGAGCGTTTTCATGGAACTGAGGCCGGTGATGCTGTTATGGCGGGAGTCAGTGAAGTGCTGCAGTCTAATCTTCGAACGGATGACCTTATCGGGCGCCATGAAAAATATGCATTTCTCGTTCTTGCCCAATGTTCGATTGCTGAAGCAGAAGTTATCGGAAAGCGTGTCACCACGTTGGTTCAGCATAGTGAATTCATTTCTGAAAAACAGAAGTTGAGAAGCACGATAACGCTGGGGGTTGCCACGTTCCCTGAACATGGGCGCAACCTACATCATTTATACACAGCAGGCCAGAAAGTGCTGGATCATAGTCGGGAAAATGATATTCGTGCATATGCAGTTTTTGATCCTGAAATTCATGATCAGGTTCCTGCTAAGCCAATGAAAAATATTAAATCCATTCAGGCTTAGAGATTTTTCCTGCATTATTGCTTTAGTTTCTTACCGTATACGTTTGTGGCTCTTAAGGAGGAAGGAAGATGAAATTAGGTGTGAATATTGACCATGTTGCCACGTTGCGTCAGGCGCGCGGCACCGTTTATCCGGATCCTCTCGATGCCGCTATTCTGTGTGCTCGTGCTGGTGCGCACGGCATTACAGCTCACTTGCGTGAAGATCGTCGGCACATTCAGGACGATGATGTTTTCCGGCTAAAAGAACTGCAGCCACTGCCGCTTAATTTGGAAATGGCAAACGTGGAATCTATTGTTGAGATTGCTCTCAACGTTCAACCTGCAGAAGTTTGTCTGGTTCCAGAGAAACGCCAGGAATTAACGACGGAAGGCGGGCTGGACGTGCTCGGCCATTTTGATGCACTGAAAGAGACGGTAGTATGTTTGTCCGAGGCGGGTATTGAAGTCAGCATGTTTGTTGATGCAGATGAGCTGACCCTTGCGGCCTGTAAAGATCTTGGAGCTCCAACCGTTGAACTGCATACCGGTGCCTATTGCGACGCCGAAGCCAATGATCGCCCCGTCCTTCTTGAACAGCTGATTCAGGGAGCGGACTATGCGCATGAGCTGGGTCTGAAAGTAAATGCGGGGCATGGCATCAATCTCGAAAACCTAGGCGGCATCCTCTGTGTTCCGCATTTAGATACGCTCAATATCGGGCATAGTATTATTTGCCGGGCCGTATTCGAAGGCATAGGCCCCGCTGTGGATGAAATGCTGATCGGCATGCAGGAATATACTGGATGATGCATGACGATTGAGGCGTGATCCTATTATTCACGCCTCTCGTTTCACTCATCACGTTTAATCATGAAAATCGTCACCTCAGAAGAAATGCGGGAGCTGGATCGCCTCACCATCGCGTCCGGCATTGCCGGTGAAGAATTAATGTTGGTGGCGGGTGAAGGTCTTGCGGATGCCATACGCGGACTCGCTGATCGCAATCAGCTGGTTGATACCCCCATATTGTTTATTGCCGGGAAAGGGAATAACGGTGGCGATGCTTTTGTTGCTGCCCGTTGTTTGCATGAAGATGGCTGGCCGGCGGAATGTTGGATGGTTAGTCATGAGGGCCAATTAAAGGGCGATGCTCTAATCCACTTTAAGCAGATGAAAAAAGCCGGTGTTCCGTTTGAAGTATTGGAATCATCAGAGGATTGGCAACATGCCGCGCTCTGTGGAACGGATGCTGAAATTATTGTCGATGGACTGCTCGGTACCGGAACCTCCGGTGAGCCGCACGGTGTAATTTCCGATGCCATTCAATTTATTGATGCCCACGCCGATCGAGCATTAATCGTTGCAATTGACGAACCTTCAGCGATGGCTGTCCGAGCTGATCTGACAGTGACGATGGGACTTCCTAAAACAGGAAGTCTACAGCCTGAAAACCTAGATTTTGTGGGCAATCTTGAGGTTGTGGATATCGATATCCCGCCCTCCCTGATTGACGCTGCAGAAGGTGAGCCGGAACTGGAATTTATACATTCATCTGAACTGGCACCTCTTTTTCCACGCCGCTCTCGTACTGCACATAAAGGAGAATTTGGTCATGTGCTTTGCATTGGTGGCTCCAAAGGCTTTAGCGGTGCTATTACCATGGCAAGCAGTGCCGCAACACGATCAGGTGCCGGGTTGGTTTCTGCTTTTGTTCCGGAAGCCATTCATTCGTTAGTCGCTCCGGTAATTCCTGAAGTCATGGTTCATTCCAGTATGCCGGAGGGGAAGTGGACATCCGTCCTGGTTGGCTGCGGTATGGGTCGTTCGGCAACGACAAGGGAACAGGCGCTTCAACTGCTTGAGACCTCATCCGCTCCTGTTGTTATTGATGCGGATGCAATTACAGTTTTGGCAGATCATGTTGAAGCCATTGCTGCTGCGAAGTGTTCGGTGATTCTGACGCCGCATCCCGGCGAGTTTGCCACCTTGTTTGGTCTTAAGGCAGATGATGTTCAGGAAGATCGTCTTGGGATGGTCAAGCTGGCGGCGAACAAACTGAATGCCGTTGTTATTTTGAAGGGTGCAGGAACCGTAGTGGCTGCGCCGGGCAATTCGACAGCGATTAACATGACGGGTAATCCGGGCATGGCCACGGGTGGATCGGGCGATGTTCTCGCGGGAATTATTGCTGGTTTGGCGGGGCAGGGTATAGCGCCGTTTCAGGCGGCTTGTGCCGGAGTCTGGCTGCATGGCCGCGCAGGAGATCTGGCCGCCGCCGAAAAGTCGCAAGTTTCCCTAATCGCCCCCGATCTTATCGAAAAACTTCCCGAAGCCTTCCGCGACGTTTCGTGCCGCTGAGTGTGGACGGAGCACCCTGCTCCGTCTACGTTAGCCCTTCACCTCACCATCAGGCCCGGTATTTTTGGTTTTATCGAGATACTTCTGGATCAGCTTGAATTGATCCTCCGGTGTTGCCTCGATGAACATCAGGAGGCTCGCGGCAACGGCATGTTTTTTCTTGAACATCGTGCAAACTTTTTCAAACCGGTTCCATAGGTCGATGGAGATCTCGATGTTTACCTGCTTCTCACCTGATTTTGGATCTGCCATGAGGGGAGTATCGCAAAGGTACGCCAGATGCTAACCTATTTTTACCATAGAAATAATATTAACTATTTACAACACCGAATGTTTTGATGTATCGGTAGACTGTAAATTAAAATGCCCAACTTTTCTGAGACGGGAGCATCTCATGCCGTCAACTCCTGAATGAACAACTCTTCTGCGGTTTTAAAATTTA
>JADGFE010000247.1 GCA_016744085.1 Kiritimatiellales bacterium
AAGCCCGACCCTGCGTATTATTTTCATTCGTATCCATGCCCCGAACGTTATCAGGCATTGGCCTGGTTGCCTATGGGGTCGGGGAAGAGGCGTATACGAGAGGATTGCGTAAACCCACATTGTTCTGCAATTTCCTCCAAGCTAAACCGGGATTCCTTCAAAATTTTATCCAGATAATCAACACGAGCTTCGCGGCATGATTGAAGGATGGTACGTGAGACGTACTCCTTGAAACGGCGCTCCAATCCGCGCCGATACATTCCGCTGGCCAAGGCGACTTCATCCACCTTGACCGGTCGATGCGCATTTTCCTGAATGAACCTTAATGCTTTCGCCACAGCGGCATCATCGATTACAAACGTATCCGACGATTGGCGCACGACCACTTCACCGGTTTTGGCCGTGATCACCAGTGATTCGGGGGGGCTTATTTTTCATCATTTTATCGAGCATGGCGGCGGCCAGATAGCCGGATTGATACTGATCCAACCCCACACTGGAGAGCGGCGGATCGCTCATACCACGGGATCGTTATCCACTCCAACGACCGCACAGTCGTCGGGCACCTTCAACCCAGCCTCTTGGCATAGATGCACCATTTTCCAGCCGATTTCATCGTTCGTAGTCATCAAAGCCACGGGACGAGGAAGAGCCGATAACCACCGAATGATTCCCGCATCATCCAGAGACAAAGAGATCCAGCATTCTTCAACTGCGAATCCGGCTTCTTTCAGCACGGCAGCAAATCCCGCACCGTGCCTCATAGACCCAGGGCAGTCCGGCATACCCGCAAAAAGCAAAGTGTTTGAATCCGCGCTGAATAAAATGATTAGCAACCACAGTACTGATCCCATGATCATCCGTATTCACCCAGCCAACCCCCTTCATCAGCTCTTTGCCATAGGCAAAAGCCACGGTCGGTATGGCCGCCTCCAGAAGAGATTTCACCTCGGCCACATCCCGCACCAGAATACCATCGTAGGCGATGCCCTCACACGGCTCGGCAATACGGGCCAGCCCCACCGGCTGCCAATGAAAATGCCACGGACCAAAGTGCCGGGCATAATCAGCCACACCGGCAATCAAACGCCGCCCGGATTCGCGCGACGCTTCAATCATCATTAACACATGTGGTTTGGAGCCCATCTCTATCCCTCTAGTTTAGCGAAAAACTAAAGCATCGGTATACCGCTCACAAACTCCATAAAGAACGAGTCCATCCATTTCAGATCACGACATCTGCGTGCGTCTATAATTCAGAGAGCCGAAGGGTTGGATCAATTTCATAGGGCTCTCCAAGCAACGGATAAGGCCAATGGTCTATTCAACAGTTAAGATCAGACCGAATTGACCTGCAAATCGCAAGAAGTGATTGTGTAATATGTACACAAACCCTCGGGTATTAACGCACTTTTCCTGCAATATATAGAAGGAGGCCTCGTTACGGACTTGATTACTTTAAATCCTTCGCGCGCTGTTTCAGAAACAACTGATGAAGTTCCGCTTGCTTCTCAGGATGCTGCTTAGCCACATTTGTTTTTTCCCACGGATCATTCTTCAGATTATACAGTTCCCAGTCGGAGGTTTCCTTCGGTTCTTCTTTACTATAGCGCGTGATTTTCCAGTCCCCAAACCGCAACGCCCATTTGCTCGTTTTCGGATTCCAGATCCAATAAAGATCGCGCTTTTTGAGCGGGTCATTTTTAAACAACACCGCAGATAAGTCGGCACCATCCAGTTCGGCTGGAGCCGTGGATTGGGTAAGTGCGGCCAACGTTGGGAACCAATCGATGATATGAACCTGATCGGGCACGGTCTTCGGAGTAATGTGACCGGGCCAGTTGGCCAGTCCGGGAACGTGGATTCCACCTTCATAGACATCGCACTTTTTACCGCGCATCGGAACGGGCTGGTTAAAATTGGTTAGCTTCAGATCGTGCGGATATGCATTCCCGCCCCAGCTGCCTTGCGGTCCGTTATCCGATGAAAAAAGGATCAATGTATCTTCGCGCAGACCGCTCTCATCGAGTGCCTTTACCACCTGCCCGATTGCATCGTCCACATGATGTACCGCCGCGAGTAGCAGTCGTTTTTCGGGATTGGGTTCGGCCTGAATTTTCCCGGCCGGATCATTGAACCATGTGATCTGATCTTCATTCAGCCAACGGGTGGGATTATCGGGATCGATCTGTGTCGGCTGATCGGGAAATTGACCGCGTTCATCCAAAGGGGTGTGCGGCGCGTGGAATGTAAGCATCATGAAAAATGGTTGTTCGTGTTTCTCGTTAATAATGCGAACGGCGTCTTCGGCAATCAGGTCGGTGGCGTGCGTGCCGTTTTCAAAGCCGGGAATAAAATCTTCATTCCGATGCCATGTTTCATAAAACTCGCCCTTACGATAACGGTGATCATACATGCCGACCGCGCCGGCAATGGAACCATAGCTATAATCAAAGCCATGCTGACTCGGGCCATCCCCGGGCTTGGTACCCATATGCCACTTGCCCACGATGTGCGTTTTATAGCCGGCCGATTTCATCATTGTAGCCAGCGTAGGTGTTCCGACCGGAAAGCATTGCTCATTGGTCGCCTTGAGCGGCGTGCGGCCAAACCGGCCGGGATAACGGCCCGTAAAGCAGGCAACACGAGTCGGAGTACACTGCGGCATAACATAATGATTTTCAAATCGCGCGCCGGTGACCGCCAGCTTATCCAGGGTCGGCGAATAGACGTGCTCCGGATTATTATACCCGACATCCGCCCACCCTTGATCATCGGTCAAAATGACTACGACATTCGGTTTTTCCGCAGCAAAGGCTACCGCAGACATTGCCAATAAAATTAGGCCTACACTCAATCGTTTATTCATTTTCATTCTCCAAGTATCTTAAAAACAGGGTCTTCCGCCAAATCAGTGGGTAAATGAATGATTAACACACCGAACAACTTATCTGTAATGTGTTGTCGACGAAAACGACACTACACAGAAGGAGT
>JADGFE010000248.1 GCA_016744085.1 Kiritimatiellales bacterium
GAGATCAGCAGGCAACTCAACGGATTCATCCATACGTTTTCGCAGTCGTTCGAATTCGGAGGTTTCTCCAATTAGAATGGCGCCTAGCAACTGCTTCTTGTCGGGACTGATGATTAATTTTTTATAAACCCCGGAACTCAGGTCTTCATCCACTAGAACCTCGCTATTCAGCAGGTGAGGTTCTCCTAGACTGGCAACCTGAAGGTCTAGCAGTTTTAGTTGCGATGCAGGCGCTCCGGGATCAAATATTTTATTAATGCCCCCGAGGTTTGCTGCAGTCGCTTCGGCCATTGCATAGCACGGAGCCACTAGCCCGTAGGTTATTCCGTTAAATGAGGCACATTCGCCGATTGCATAAATATTAGGGTCGGAAGTATGGGTAGTTTCATCAATAGCAATTCCGCTCTGATCTCCAAGAAGCAATCCGCAGTCACCGCCGAGTTCATCATTGGGCTGAATGCCAGTGGTCAGAATTACTAATTCAGCGGAGATTGACTCCATAGTTTCCAGCTGCACGCCATTCACACTGCCTTTGCCTTCCAGTTTTAGCACATGAACTCCTGTGCGGACCTTTAATCCAAGGGACTCGATTTTTGTCTGAAGCAGATCGCCTCCGGCTTTATCCAGCTGACAAGCCATGATAAATGGTTCCCGCTCAAGGATGGTCGTCGTCAGTCCCATTTTTTTACAGGCTTCGGCGGCTTCCAAACCTAATAATCCTCCGCCAATAACAACGGCGCTCTTTGCCTTTTCTCCATCTTTCTTAATGGCGTCAACATCCGTAGTAGTTCTGAAAATATGGACGCCAGCCAAGTCGGTTCCATCAATATCCGGAACATGTGCTCGGGCTCCGGTTGCAAGTACCAGCTGATCGTAATGTATAAAGTCACCGCTGGCGGTTTTAACAGATTGTGCGCTCCGATCAATTGAACAGACTCGAGTGCCCAGTCGTATATTCATTTTATGGTAGGCATACCACCGGACTTCGGAAAAGATAAGTTCAGAGTCACTCTTTTCGGAGAATAGAGAAGAAAGGGCTATGCGATCGTACGCCGGTAACTTTTCATCGCCCAGTATCGTAACGTGATATTCATGATGGGCATCATATTCCAATAGCTTTTCGCAAAAGCGAAGGCTGGTCATGCCGTTTCCTATTACGACGATATGTTTTTTCTGATCTGACATAGGTTTCGGTATTCTGATAAACAAAGGGGCGTATGCTTAGCAAGGTCCGACAAATGTGTCGACTAGATGTTCGCTATTTATTGTTGGTGATCCGACAGTTATCCAGCATCATATTTTTATATTAAGAGAATTAGAAACCATTAAACACGACTCCCCATGACCGGACTTTATATACATATCCCTATTTGCATTTCGAGATGCCGTTATTGCGATTTCTATAAAATGACGCCTAACGAATGGGACAATGTTTCTTTATATCTTAAAAGTCTGGAAATGGAGCTGGCCCGATTGCCCAAAGATTTTGCGCCTGATACGGTTTTTATTGGGGGAGGAACGCCAACCGCTCTGGATGCTTCCGATTATGCCAGCATGCTGGAGTCCATCCATCGACAGATCAATCTATCCAATGTTGTTGAATTTTCTAGCGAAGCCAATCCCGGTTCGTTAACGCCCGATAAGCTGGCAGCCATGAAAGCCGGCGGAATTAACCGCGTATCCATAGGTGTCCAATCATTCAGTGATAAAGCCTTGCGCCTGCTGGGACGCACGCACAAATCAAAAGGGGCTATTGAAGGATATTACATGCTTCGAAATGCGGGGTTCGAAAATGTTAATATTGACCTGATTCAAAGTGTTCCCGGCATGACTCCGCAGGATATTCTTGCAGATGCGCAACAGGTTATTGATTTAAAGCCGGAACATCTATCCTATTACAATCTGATTTATGAGCCCGGCACACCCATGACTCGTGATCGAGATTCAGGACGTATTGTTCCTCCCGGCGACGACGAGGAAGCAGATAACTATTTTGCAGTAAAAGACCTGCTCGAAAATGCGGGCTATGGTCATTATGAAATTTCTAACTTTTCGCGAAATGAGCAACACTGTCAGCATAACGTTCTGTATTGGCAGGGTGGCGAGTATTTTGGCTGTGGACCGTCGGCACACTCGCATTGGAAGGGTAAGCGTTTCGGCAATATTCGAGATCTTAAGGTTTATTGTGACCGCCTGCAGAGCAACGAAAGTGCAATTGATTTAATGGAAGAGCTCCCGTCGCAGGAAAAAGCCAGAGAAACGCTGGTGATGTGGATGCGAATGACGGATGGAGTTAATTTGAAAAAATTTGAAAAAGTAACCGGTCATCATATTGATTCACTCTGCGGAAAATCAGTACAGTCGATGGTTGAGGAGGGACTATTGTTAAGAGAAGAAAATCGGTTGTCCCTGACAAAAGATGCGCTGTTTATCTGCAATGCGGTGTTCAGTGAGCTGGTTTAGCCGGAGAAGGCTACCCCAGCATGTTGTGCTTCAATGATGAATGAGTGATGAAAAAACACGAAAATAGACTTGCAAAGCAGGCGGGAATGCTTAGATTCCTGTGTTCTTGTTAAACAAAACAATTTTGAAAACACAGTACACGAGGTAAATGAGATGGGAAGAGAATGTGCAGTTACAGGGAAGAAAACTATTACTGGTCGTCGTATCGTCCGTAAGGGTTTGGCAAAGAAAAAAGGCGGAATCGGTCTTCACGTGACCAGCGCCACTAAACGTACGTTCAAACCGAATTTACAGCGTGTTCGTATTAAAGATGAAAACGGCACGGTTAAACGTGTTTGGGTTTCTGCGAAGGCTCTGCGCTCCGGCGCTGTAAAGAAAGCCTAATTTCCTTTATATAGGAAATCGCAAAGCCGTCCCTGATGGGGCGGTTTTTTGTTTGTCCGGCAAAGCCGTCAAACCCGATCGACTGAAAGAGGTCGATAACACCCCGTTCGAGGGGAAGTTAATCCGAATCGCAACTGCGT
>JADGFE010000062.1 GCA_016744085.1 Kiritimatiellales bacterium
TTATAGGTCAGATCTTCACTGATATGGACATCATAACTCGAAACAATCACCGCCTGTCCATCTATACGGAAATGATGCAGATTATCGCTATGGAACCAGACATGCCCGTCTACATAATAGGTTTTGTTATCACCTAGGTTCAAATCACCAGTTCCCATTCCCCCTCCGGTACCCCTTCCGTCATAAGAGTATTCACTACCATTCGCGGGATGGAAAAAGTAATCATCCCCCGACGTAGACAAATGCTCATTGTCTGGAGAATCGTTCATCACGACAATGTCATGCAGATCCACCCCGTTTTCATCGACATACATTCCCTGCGGCAAGCGTCCGGAAGAAATCCCGTTTGTGGCGAATAATTCTGCAATATTGTAATCACTTGTATTTTCATAGTCCATATCCGCGAGGTTAGGCGAATCATAGTCGAATGCTGAGGTTGGCGTATAAGACCCTTCTATCTTGCTTTCATCATTTAAATATCTTGAAGCCACATCGCCCTGGATATCGGCAGACAGATCCTTGACTCCGCTTTCATCGAACAACTGAACCCTTCCATTAATATCAATCATTCCCGTAATAACGTCGTTCCCGCCATCGTGATAGCCTCCATCATAACCAGGATCCACCGGTCCATCTGAGTCCCCATCCTGCATTCCACTTAAAATAAAATCCCAATCCGGGCTATCTTCTCCTTCACTATCAACCGCAAAGTCATAGCCTGGAAATGCATAATCTACATTGTATTGGATCTTTCGAACGACGGGTTTACCTCCCATCATCACGGTTCCAGTGGAAATAAAATTGGTGTTCGCCGAATCCACGGCAGTAACGGCGTAGGTTCCTTCGCCAAGTGTTGTTGCAGGCATATCGTTCCTGCTAAAACGCCCGCTAGTTTTCAGATCGTCTAGACTCTGCTGCACCCCGGCTTCAGCCAGCCAGAAGGCCTGAGCAGATTTCATTTCATAGACCGTTTCTCGCGCACTATGCTGTCCAAGATTAAACAGGGAAAGAATTAGAATACTCAGCAACAACATGATGATGAGTACCACAGCCAAAATGGCTCCTTCTTTATGGTTATGTTTTGTTTTCATGTTCAATTCCTCGTGTGGATGAACGTCTCGTGGGTTATGGCGGCAGTGCCATCATTACTTTGCAGATCGAGCTGTATTTCAACCCCAGACAGGCCGGAGGTCTTCACCGCAACGAACCTTGTTACCCCTTTTTCGATAATAGTTACTCCACTTCCTCCATTGACATATCGGTTCAGTGCCCCGCTTTCCAATGCATATCGGATCGGCAGGCGAACCGGCGGCCCCGGATTTGCGTTGAGCACGAGCTGGTTACTTGATGGAACAATATCGTCATTCGTAGCTTGGCGGATGTCCTTGGTCATTATTTTTACTGCTAAGGCCATGTCCCGCCGCACCTGAGCAAATTCCTGATTCCCGTTCATCGCGCGGTACGGCATGGTTATGAGTAGCCCTACAATCAAGATCAGGATTGCCGATGCAAGCATAGCGAACATGAGTTCCAGCAGCGTAAATCCCTGTTTGTTTCGATGCATTTTCAAAATATCTCCGTGACAAGTATGACGGGAATATCGCCGCCGGGATAATCGACTGAGATCGTGATACGCTTGTAGTCTGGACTATTGAATTCATCCACCGCTAGCGTGCCACTCGTTGGCAGCAGACGACCACCCACGCTGTACTTTGTTCCGAAGTCCAAACCAGATGTTCCTACGATAATGGCGCTGTAGTCCTGAGAGATGGTTTGCTCCATCGCTTCATTCGCCGCATGGACCGCTGCCTGCCGGTGCGCTTCTGCAACCACTAGAGAACGGGAAAAACCAATGGCTGGAGGAATCGAAACAGCAACGATGGCCAGAATAAGAATGGCCAACATGATTTCAACCATCGTGGTGCCACATTGATTTTTCCGACTATTCGGATTGCCGATTTCCACCCCGACAACACGCCCACCTCGCTGCGGGCAAGACATTCCCTTTTCAGAGTTCTGCCAGAACCCACCTAGCTTATCGATTATTTTGCAGAAGGTTTTCATACATATCCTTCACAACAATGGTTCCATCGGATGATTGAAACTGTACCATGGTTTTTCCGATCCGTATAATTTCGTATCCCCGGATCATGTCGCCAATCCGGTAGGTTTCTCCGCCAATGCCCACCAGCGGGTTCGCTGGACTCCAATAGATTCCTTCCAGTTCCACATTGAGTTCGGTCACCTTGGCCGGTTCATCTTTCCGGTTTTCCACAATCACCACTTCGGGAACAATCAGCGTCACAACCGGGATTTTTCTTCCAGCATACATCGCCGCCAAGGCAGCCGCATCATTCCGTAACATCGCATCAACCATGCGCACGTCCGAGGCTACCAGCTGCGCAAGGTTTTCGTATTTACTAACGTTATTTGCCTTTGCTCCATCATTGTTAATCTTGACGATCCAAACAATAAATGGTGCCGCAATCAGTAACAAAATAACCGCGGTACTCAGAATAGGAATTTTAGCTGACTCTTCATGATATTTCGCTGAAAAATCAGCGTCGGATTCTATAGTTTTTAAAAGCGTCATTTGGATCCTCCCCCTGTTTTCGCAGGCTTAAACAGAACGAGTTCAAAAGTGATGTCCGCCTTAAAATGGTTATCTTGATAAGATTTGACGATACGGCTGATCTGCATTGCCGTTTCGGACAGCAAGGGGTGCGAAGCGCTTACATCCCCGATAAATGCTTCTATAGCTAAAAACCTTCCTGTCCCCTTAACACTGGCAACCAGAACGGATCGCGATGAATCCTTTGATTTCCGTTCAACCTTAAGCGAATCAATGCTGAAATTCGTCTTTTGTGCAACCCCCTGAAGGAAGGAGATAAACTGGTCTTCACTCTCAATGCTACTAACCTTCCCAAAATCCTGAAGAAGCTTCTGGGCTTCATTCTGGGTCAGGACTAATTTGGGTAAAACGGCAGCGAAGCCTTTGGTCCGTTCCAGCTTCCATTTGGACTGAAGCTGTAGTGCATGCGCACTAAGTCCCACACCAACAATGAGTACTGGCGGAATCAAAATCCACGCCATCAGTCTCGTCCTACTCGCTTTAAATTTTCCAATATCCATAACGAACCTACTTATTCAAAATACATTCAAATTGCACATAGAAGACCGATTTTTTCCCGATCGTCCGGCGCTCTCCGGTTATTGGCCGAATGGTCGACACTCGCTTCATCAACTCTTCATTCGCCTCCCAAGCCGTTCGCAAATCACGAACCGGATCGGCGCCGGCCGACGGAGGCGGCATGATCAGGCCAAAGGCCAGCTTGTCTTTCGATGCCGACAAACTTTGTAAGGTAATATTCTTATGCAGATCAACAAATAGATTGTGCACGACAGGCAATAATTGCACACGGCTACCCAATTCCTGCTTCAATATGATGATCTGGTTTGAGTAGTTTCTCAGCTCGTCATAGGTATTGTCAGGATTCTTAAAAGCGGAGGGATTTAAGCCCGAAACAATCGACGAGGAGTTCAGCAGCTGAGCATGCTCATGATTGTTTTCGATATAGTTTTTTAAGTTCCAGCTGGAAAGGAAGGCAACCAGAACCAATCCTGCAGCACAAATCACAAGATAAATCAACATGCGGTTATAAAAGCGGACGCGCTCTTCTGTGGAACTCGTTAACTCTTTTGCCAGGTTTATTCGACAGTCCGTAGCCATTTTATGCATTCCTCAATCCCAGTCCAAGACTGGTCGTCATCAGCGGGGAAATTACGTTATGATCGTCGGTCGATTTAACGGTCGGTGAAACAATAAAGTTTTCATCCTTTAGGGGGCTCCACACCTCCGTGGGCAAACCGATCGTATCGTGAATCTGTGCAATAAATTCTGGATCATCCGGGACAAAGCCAGTCAATACCAGCTGAGTAACCGGCGTTTTATCGACTTTTACATGATAGTACAGCAAAGCATCAGATACGTTTTCAATCAGATATTGCACCTTACTCGACCATTCCGAAGAACGGGAAATAATGGTGCGCGGATAAATATAGTGATCGTTATAGAGAATTGAAATGTCAGCGTTATAGCGGGATAGATTGACCACACAGACGGCATTATCGGTATTTACTTTTTCGCCGCGTAAAGCGAGATATAGATTACAAAGTGAGGTGCAACCCACATCCGTAATGACGGGATAGAGACCTGCTTTTTTCAACAAGTTTAGCTGACGGTTTACTTCCTTTTTGGATACGGCGACAAGGATGCCGTGCAGTTGTTCGCCCAGTTGGGTATAGGGATCATTTTTGGGGCGGTTCAGATGCCAGTCAATGGCAATTTCTTCTGGCGGAAGCTGCAACGATTCTTCAGCCTCCAGATGTAGCGCGGATGTTAATTCGCGCGGCGCCAAGTCCGGATATTTAAAATATTTTAAGCAAAGCGAACGCGATTGAAGGCCACAGCATACCGTTTTAGTTGGCATCCTCGTTTGCTTCCATAGTTTGCGGATCACCTGGATAATTTCTTCATCCGTGGCATCGGGGGCATAATCCATCCACCCGGCATGGGTCAGCGCAATTTTCTTTCGACCTCGCCGAACGAGTCGCGCAACACTCACCACGCCATCGGCAATATTAATGCCTGCAATATTTTCGCATCCATCTTTTGTCTTTGTCACTCTCATGCTACCTCTTTCACTCACGTGATTGAAGGGAGGGATGTATCCCCGGGCACTTAGGTGCCCAGAGAATAAACCATGTGTTTATTTTTAGTTCCAGGTAACGATTCCTTTGTCGACTTCCATTTTCACTGCGGGAGTGTCCCCATCAGTCGAAGCGTAACTCGATACATTAATCGTGAACGTCTTAGCATCCTCCGCAGTGAACGAATAGTTGGCCTGGCGATAGTAGTTTCCATCCAGATCATCCGTACCAATTCCAGGAAGGGATTCCACAGTAGCATTAGTAGCAATGCTACCTGTCTGTACCCATTGCATCTTAATCGCGGTTGCTATGGTACTGCACCCCGCCTGGGCTTCCGTACGCATCGCGCTCTCTTTATTTCCCGACATCAGTGGGATTGCCACCGCTGCCAGAATTGCCACGATAATGGCCACAACCATGAGTTCCACCAGTGTAAAACCTGCTTTTTTCTGTTTCTTCGTATTCATGTTATTCTCCTTGTTTAACTATACTGCACTTAACGTCACGGGTGACCCCACCCCGCATTAATGTATTCTATTCGCTTTTCTTACTCTAAATTTTCTTTCTCGCTCTCGTCTCTCATCAGCCCCCTTAGTGCACGTTGGTTGAAACAGTAAATATCGGCATGTAGATCGCTAAAACAATGATCAGAATAAAGGCGCCGAATACGCAAATGATTAACGGTTCGAAGAGCGCCATGGACGTCATAACTGAAACCTCAACCTGATCTTCATACAGATCAGAAACATTATCGAGCACTTCGGGAAGTTGACCGGAGTCTTCACCCACCGAAACCATACGAACGACCAGTCCCGGAAATATGCCTGCTCGATCAAGACTGGCTGCAATGCGATTCCCGGTCATAATATGTTCACGAACACCTAGGACATTTTTCTTAATCAATTGATTGCCGGTTGCTTCAGCACAGATCTCAAGCGCATTGGAAATAGGCACCCCACTGTGCACCATAATGGCCAAGCTCCGGCAAAAGCGGGCCAGAATATATTTTTTTAGGCAGCCGCCAGCATACGGTATATCCAGTTTAAGCTTGTCCTTTCGGAATGAACCGGATGGTGTTCTTCCGTACAGCACTACGGCCGTAATCAGTACAGCCACTCCAATAAAAATGGTGAGAAAATGATCTACAAAGAAATTATTAAAGCCGAAAACTATTCTTGTAAAAATGGGAAGCTCTGCCCCCATGCCTCCGAAAATATCCGTAAACTGCGGAAGAATAAACAACGTCATAATCATACAAACCACAATAAAGAAGATACCGATAAAAATCGGGTACGTTGCCATGGACTTGATACGCCGTTGCAGGCGATCCGACCTTTCCATGTAGGTGGCCAGTTGCTCCAACGTGCCCGGTAGTTTTCCGGACTCTTCCGCCACCTTAACTAAACCATAAAACATGGAGTTAAAAACCTTTGGATGCTTTTCAACGGCTTCGGAAAAACTTTTTCCATCGTGCAGATCCTTAACCACCTCACCCGTGACCCGTTTTAAAACCGGATGTTCGAGTTCCATGCTGATTCCTTCTATAGCATCACGCAAAGGTACGCCTGCGGTTACCGATATGGCCAACTGTCGACAGAAAATGGCCAAATCGGTCATCTTCACTTTCGATGCGAATGAAAAGGATTTTCTTGGTTCACTCTTAGTTTTGAGCTCTGTTTTTTCATCTACCTGGCTAGCAGTAATCGGCTTTACATTCTCTGCGCTGTAAAGATCAATAACCGTCAGCCCTTTCTTGCGCAATGCCTCCAAAGCCTCCAAGCGGCTTGCGGCATCAAGGGTAGACCGTACCTCCTGACCTTCATTCGTTTTTGCGATGTAATTGAATTGAGCCATTGTATATTCCTAGTTAATCCACCATGCACACGTTAATGGCTTCTTGAATAGTCGTTTCGCCACGTTGAACTCGATGAAATGCATTTTCAGCAAGGGTTTCCATCCCGCCTTTGATTGCTGCCCTACGCAACGTTAGATCATCAACTTCTTCATGAACCATTTCACGGATTCCGGGCGTGACTTCCAAAAATTCAAAAATTGCACGGCGACCTTTCAAACCGGTATTACGGCATTTACTGCATCCACTGCCGTGGTAATACGTCCAGTTTTCAGAATCTATATTGACCGGTTTTGCCCACTCTAATTCACCGGCATCCGGCTGATATTCCGTCTTACAATTCGGACAAATGGTTTTAACCAGACGCTGGGCAATGATTAGGCGCATGGTCGCTGCTGTCAGGTACGAAGGTATTCCAATATCCCGCATGCGGCTGAACGATGATGTAGCGTCATTCGTATGCAGCGTACTCAGCACAATATGGCCTGTAAGCGACGCACGCATAGCAATCTCGGCCGTTTCGGAATCGCGGATTTCCCCAATCATAACCGCATCCGGGTCTTGTCGTAAGATATGCCGGAGGCACTCTGCAAAGTTGAGTCCAATCTTAGGGCGGACAGGCATCTGGTTGATCCCGTCGATCAGGTATTCCACAGGGTCTTCCACCGTCTGAACATTGCGTGTCGGGCTTTTTAATATCCCGAGCGCGCTGTATAGCGTGGTGGTTTTGCCGCTACCCGTAGGTCCGGTCAGCAGTACAATACCATTCGGCATGCCAAGAATTTCCTTGAACCGCTTGAGGTTTTGTCCTTCAAAACCAATATCTTCCAGATCCAGCAGAAGACTCTGCTTATCCAGAATACGCATTACCACTTTTTCGCCGAATACCAAGGGCATGGAAGAAACACGAACATCGACAACCCGACCAGTAAATTTAAATTTAAAGCGTCCGTCCAATGGTAGTCGACGTTCCGCAATGTCCATCTCAGATAAAATTTTAATACGAGTGATAATTGCTGCATACAGTGTTCTTGGCGGAGGAGTGACCAGACGAAGCGTTCCATCTACACGTAACCGTACAGTGCAACTATTTTCGCCGGGTTCGAAATGGATATCTGAAGCACCGTCGCGCACAGCTTCCATTAATAGCAAGTTTACATAACGGACCACGGGGGCATCATTGGCATGCACTAGAAGCTGATCCACATCACCCATATTGGCTTCAAACTCGGCTTCTTCGGACGCCGCCTCAACATCAACGATATCCTGCAGTCCAGCCTCAACATAAGCCTCTTCTTTATAGCACTTATCAATGATCGTAGAAATGGCTGCTTCGGTACTGACGGCTTTATGGATCTCATAAGAAGTCAGAGAACGAACGGTATCTACGGCATCCATATCCAGCGGGTTTTTCATCACTAGCGTGATAGCAACCCCCTCTTCCTTCATCATTGGAATCAGGCAGAACCGGCGGGCAACCGATTCCGGGATCATGTCATATTCCTCCCGTTTCAGATGGAACTCTTCGCCGAGTTCTAGATAAGGAATATTGAGCAATTCAGAAAAGGTGTGTGCGATATCTTCCGGAGAAGTCAGCTTTTCCTCAATCAGGATGTCCGTAAGCACCCGCCCGGTTTCCTCCTGGATGGCCAAAGCCTTTTCCAGTTCAGAGGAGCCCACGCGCCCGCTTCGAATCATCATTTCACTTAATTGATCGGTAATCATGCCGTACGTTCCTTCAAATTATCACACACTATTTTTCTGAATTAAGAAGATCTATAATTCTACCGTATCGATTTGATTCACGGTTGATTCAGTTGAATCCATGCTTTCAACCAACGCCAGGATTTCTTCGTTATCCGCTTGGGTTGTCTCAACCGCTTCGACTTCAATCTCGGCAGTGGCGGCCTCAACGGCCTTCACTTCTTCTGAAATTTCGAGGCCCATTCTGGTCTCGTGGCTATCCTGCTTAGCTTTGGAATCTGCTGCATAGCTGTCGTTATCAATAATAGTTGCTTTAATGAAAATCAGCAGATCAATTTTTTCTTTGCGAATCGTTTCATTGCGGAACAGACGGCCCAAGAAAGGAATATCGCCCAAAATTGGAATTTTTTCGATCGCTTCGGTATCGCGCTCAGTTTGCAGACCACCGATTGCCGCTGTATTCCCACTACGGATCATGACTTGGGTTTCCGCCTCACGAATGCGGAGGATCGGATACGGGGTGCCTGAAGCCTTGTCGCCACCAGAGAAAACCACTCCCGTTTGGAATCCTTCAATCTCGCTAACCGCAGGATGCACGATCATATTAATGTGATTGTCATGGCAAACCTGAGGAATCACGTTGAGCTGGATACCAATGTTCTCGTAGTAATCTAAACGGGTTGAAGTGTTACCTGCGCCACCCGAACCGCCGGAGCTGTTGTTGGATTCAATGATTGGATACTTCTTCCCCACGAGCAATGCCGCTTCCTGATTGTTCATGGTCAGTAGTTTCGGAGCGGATAAAACATTCGCAGAATCATCCTGAGCAATCAGGTTGAACAACATGTCATAACTCTGTCCGCCGATTTCAGCATGAGAGAGACGAATTCCGCTTTCCTGAGACAACCCGCCAGCGGCTCTGGTTGTTAAGGGATCCGGATAACCGGAAGTCAAGTTTAGCACCTTGTTCAATTCAGCAAGCGCGCTCGGAGTCAATGAAGATCCGGTAACTCCAGCTAACCTTTCCATATTTTCAACTCCGGTAATGTAGTCCAACCCAATTTGCGACCCATTATCCGAATTAATTTCCAGAAATTTTGCTTCGATCAAAATCTGCGACGGCATCATATCAAGGCTGGCTAAAATCTTTTCAACCTTAGTGACGGCGGAGGGGACATCGGTAACGACAAAGGTCTTACTCTTCTGAATCTCTTCTTTTTGGCGCCGTGCACGAACCCCACCTTCAGTGGCGGCCCCACTGTTTCCGTCACCACCAAATTCCCAGCCAGGCAATCCTTTGGTAGCCAGAATCGTAAACTTTCCGCGGCCAGACAGCTGTGCGGTGCAAACTTCCTTAATATCGTATGCGTCGATATACTTAAGCTTAAATACTTTTGAAACGAGCGGCTCAATACCCTCAACCGTTAAAATATTTTCAAGTTTACTGATCACAATGGTGTCACCCACCACACGATAGCCAAATCCATAGGGCTTAAGGATAACGTCCAATGCTTCTTCCCACGGAATATTGTTCAGTCGGACATTAACGTTGTCGGAGACCACATCGGGGCCGACTACAATACTTTGTCCGGTTTGCAGCGAGTATGCCTTTAAAACCTCGGCGATATTCGCATCCTTTACGTTGATCGTTACGGAATCTGATACTTCAGCATCCGGCTCGGCTTCTATAACCTGACCGCCTCTCTGGGCAAGAACAGACAGATTTGCTGCAAACAATGCAATTATCCCCAATAGAATAACCGCGTTAATCTTTGTTAAGTGCTTCATCATGGGTTTCTCCTAATTTTAAACCGTGTAGCCCTATCTAGCATCCTGCATGCCATGACCTATTTCGCTTCATAATTCCCCGCCAGAATGAATGACGAAATGGTTGCCCTAGACACCTTAATAAATATTGACGTACATGAAGGGTCGCGGATGCCATGAATAAGCACAAGACGGGCATTCGCTGAAAGAAATGTGGAATAAACCCTGAGAAATAGATTAGGGATAACGGAAATAAGGACTAGGGGAATCCCCTATTACCCTAGACAAAACCCCGATCTTTAAATCAGGATGGTTCAGCTGGTATTTTTACAGGCTCTAATGATGCAATTTATTCTGTTCGTGTAATTTACGAAGTTTTATATGAGATTATCGATGCGATTCATGCTCAACCCAATGCACAGCACGTTGCATAAGTTCCGTCCCACTGCGTAGTTGAAGCTTTTCTTTGATGTGTGCCCGGTATGTTTCGATCGTTTTCACACTTAGGCTCAATTGTTCGGCAATTTCTCGGGTGGAATTTCCGCGTCCAATTAAATCGAAAACTTCCAGCTCACGAAGACTGAGCGCATCCGTGCCACTACGCTGTTTTTCCCCACGATTGCGAAAAGCCAGCTTTAACATTTGAGAAGACATCGCCTTGCTGACGTAAATTTCACCATCCAGAACCTTTTCAATGGCATGGATTAAGGTATTTGCTGCTGCCTGTTTCATGACATAGCCACTCGCGCCGGCTTTCAGCGCATGTTCTGCATAAAGCGACTCATCATGCATGGAAAGAACCAGTGTCGGAATCTGCAACCCTAGATCATCAATCATTTTGATCAGTTCCAGCCCACTGGAATCTTCCAATGAAATATCCACCAAAATAATATCCGGCGCCGTCTGCTGAATGGAAGGTAGTGCTTCGTTAACACTTCCCGCTTCCCCGCAAACCTCCAGCGCCTCTTCCTGTTCAATCAGTTTAATCAGCCCCTGTCGAACAATCGGGTGATCATCGACCAGATATACCTGCATTTTTTTCCCTTCAGAGTCCGCTGCTTGCCGATTTTTTTCCGTTGCCATGATTTTTATGCCTTTGTTTCCAATACTTCATCAGGTTCCATTCGGCAGATGACACTGGTTCCTCCCTGCTCCATCGGCCCAACACTTAACCGCCCTTCGATAACCGAAGCCCGGTAATGCATTGTTTTCATCCCGATTCCCGTCGAATCGCCCTGAATACCCTTCCATTGTCCATCATCACTGATTTCGAGCTGAGATATGCCATTTACCTGACTTACTGAAATAAGAATTCGCTTCGCATTTGCATGCCGAACCGCATTATTGACGGCTTCCTGAGTAATACGAAAGAGATGCGTTTCAATCGCACCATCCGCAAATTCCACCTGTTCATCCAGCGCAGTATCACATTGCAGGCCACAGCTTTCTGTGGTGATTCTTGCAAGATGTTGCAATGAAGCCATTAAACCCCGATGAACAATATCCGAAGGCATCAGACCTCTCGAAATCTGACGAATCTGATCGCTGGCATCGTCAGCTAACTCGGATATTTGCGCAGCATCGGCATCGCCTGGATTGCCGTCGCGTTTCAGACCGTTCGCAAGAGATCGGCTTAATAAACTAATTCCTGTGAGTATTTGGCCAATCGAATCGTGAAGATCCTGTCCGATTCTACGACGTTCCCGTGTGCTGATTTGAGTGACATCATCATTCAAGCGAGCTCGGGTAACATCGCAAATGGTGTACAGCATACAGCCATTCGGCAAAGCATATTTCAAGATCTCAACATCACATTTCGAGCCGTTCACACACTGAAAGGTACAGCTCAGAATCGGTTCCCCGGTATCCGGCAAGCACGCAGAAATGATTCCCAGATCTGCTGATGTAAAAAAATCCGAGAGCTTCATTTTCGCAAAACTTTCAGATGTGAACCCAAAAGACTCCGGCGCATCCGCACCAACCGTCAGAATCGCCCCATGACCGTCAGCCAGCAAAATGCATACGTTCCCTTTCGCCAAAGGACTTATAAGCGAAACACTTCCCGAATCAGATTTCTCTGTCTGCACCTGCATACAGGCAACTCGTTTTTTTTCCCGTTTATGCTCATATGGAAGGATATATAAATATTTCCGATCGGTCGCTCCGAATGAAAGTGCTAATGAACTAGGCACACCATGTTCAACTACTTCCGCAAAAACCGGGCTGCCAAACGCAGTATCAGGATTGTTTAGCAAACTGAACGATCCGCCTGAGGGTTTCTCCGAACGACTTGAGGTGAAATGATGTAATACACGGTGTTTTTCATCGAAAACACAGATCATGATTTCAGCAATCCCTACCGGAGGAGGCACCTCTTGACTGCTTACTTTTTTACTCAAAAAACCTAACATGTGTCCTCTTCAACCCGTGAAAGTGTATATGTTGCCCATTGCGAATGGATAAGATGAGCGTACCCCGAACAAGCCAGTAGCGTCAATAATCCAACGTATCCAACAGTTTATCGGTTTTATCCAAAGATGGGTAAACTGATAGCGGGCAAACGCTGCAATGACAAAAATGCCCTAGGTAGCAATTGAAATGAGAAATAAGAGCCCTCAATTTCTCTTTTACGATTTCCCCGTCAGCAACACGCCGATAAATCATGCCAAACAAAATACTCCGCCCAATAGGCTGATTAGTGCCGCCGTTAGCGCCGGGAATGCTGGCCGGTATCTGTACATGAGTGCCTTCATCACAATATTATCAACGCCCAGCATGGTATCAACCTTCGTTTGCGAGAGGTGCTAAGCAACATATGCTTTTTCAGAAACTGCTTCATAGTTTCTGACAAAGATATTCAGATGCCGTTCTGCCCCCCCCCCCCAGTAAACTTTCATACAGATCTTGAATATCGACCTCTTCAACCAATGCTCCAATGCGGAATGCTTCCTGCGCCATATCTGCTGCGTCCTCCCGGTTCCAAGTCATGCCGACTGCCAGACCGAATCCTGATGGCGCTCCACCAGCAACGCAAAAACGTGCCGATTACCTTCCAGACTGGCTTTCACCAGCTCCTGATCTGTCCGTTCATCCGTGGCCATATTCTAATTTGCATACACCGCCCTCCGCCAAAGCATCACATATTATTCCTGCTTAATGATTAGAAGCGGATGCTTGCATCCATTCTCAAGGGTTGGAATACTCCACTCTTTAAATTCGGAGGCCTATCATGAAACGTTTTGCATTTCTTTTATTCACAGTTGCCCTGCTGGCTGGTTGCCAAACTGCCAGCATCAAACCTGATCCATCTGTGCTACGCGTAGGGGTATCACCTAATTCCCAGCCCATGATCTTCAAGCAAGGAGAACAGATGGTCGGCATTGAAGCAGACTTTGCGCAGCAACTTGGAAAAGCACTTAACCGCCGTGTAGTTTTTGTTGAAGTACCTTGGAAAAAACAAATTGATTATCTGGAACAAAATAAAACCGATATAATCATGTCCAACATGTCCGTTACCGGACCTCGTAGTATTCGGGTAAACTTTTCAACACCCTATCTTCAATCAGGCCTCAGCACCCTGTTTAGACGCGACAGTTGCGACCCTTCAAGCTTGATCGGAAGCTCGATCATGAATCAGAATAAACGAGTTGGTTTCGTCAAAGGAACTACGGGGGAATATTTTGCGATCAAGCGCTTCACCCGGGCAAAGCTGACGGGTTTTGCAAAAACTTCGGAAGCTGTTCAGGCCCTGAAAAACAACAAGATTGATATGTTTATACAGGATGCTCCTGTGGTCTGGTGGCTTTCCGCCGTAAATGAACGCGACCTGATCGCCTTTCCTGAGGTGCTCAATGTCGAGCCGCTCGCCTGGGGCGTTGCCAAGCACAACATGATGTTGCTCGACGAAGTAAATGAGCAGCTCGCAAAATGGGAAAAGGATGGAACCAGTGCCAAGATTCTTCAGAACTGGCTTCCAATGTTTACAAAATAAGCCATAGCTCCAAATTCTATTTCGGAGCATCCGTTCGAGTAGAGCTCCGCATTGGATGCAGAGCTACACCAACGGGCATCTGACGTTTGTCGGATAGCCCGCAAGTTTTCGAGATAGTGCTTGTTTTAGTACGGGCACCCCGCCGGCACTGAATTGCGCGCTATAGGCCCTAAGTTCCCGCTGCATGACCGCTGCGTCTTCCACCTTAGCCGCAACAACCAGCATATCCATAGCGGCATAGAGCTCCGGCCGAACATTCCCCGTGGCCGCAACAAACCCTGCTGCGCCCTCCTGCACGGGCTCATAAATATTCGTGCTGGTTCCCACAAAATAACGCGGCGTGTGCTTCATCAATTCAAAATCCTGCGCAGAATCCTTAATGGCAAAGTGCGACACTTCCTTAAGAATTTTCGGCGTGATGGCATTGCCCGCGTGCTTCGGGAAGTTATAGAGAATAAACGGCACCTCAGCCTCGGCTTCGAGCGCATTAAAGTATTCGATCATTCCAGCGTCCGACAGTCCGGCCGGATACATCGGAGGAAGCACTGCTACTGCATCGGCACCCAACTCATTAGCCCACTGAACCTCAAGCTTGTTTTGAGCTAATCCCAGACCGCCGGCATGCTGAATAATCAGCCCGTCAAAATTTGCCCGAGCCAGTTTAAGCAGCGTCTTACGTTCCTCCGGAAGCAGGGAAAAAAATTCTGCCGTGGTTCCATTCACCATGATCCGCTCAATGCCATGTCCCTTCAGATATGCCAAATGACGGATAAATGCTTCTTCATTAATTTTCCCCGACTCCGCAAACGGGGTCAGCACCGGAACGATCAAACCTTTTATTTCTTCATGCATAAAAAGAATGTAATGGTTTCACCCGAATTTAAAAATCACCTTTCCAAGGATTTGAAATCCAGCGTACAATCCGCGCAGTTAACGACGAGTATTATACGAGAGGCCAGATCATTGCAGAAGACCGCTTCCTGCATCAAGGAACCTGACCACCATCTGTTCGTAACCGGCATTGAAGGCGTCGAACACGAATATCGCTTCGAGGTCAGGCGCACTGCCCCCGGCAGCGATCATCTAGAGACCATCTATAAAAAACGAAAGACCTTCATGCTCACGACCCGTAATTAGAACAAAACGGAGGTACAGTTTCCGTACCGCAGGCGGCCCGCTTGCCCCGCTCAGCATTCCTGATAAACCGCATGACCGGTGTCACGTCCTGGTTTAAAGTTGTCACTTTTTAGTTCTGTATCTCTCATGGTTTAGGCTCCCTAGGGAGCCGGTTGTTCGGCAGTTGCGCCTCCCGG
>JADGFE010000063.1 GCA_016744085.1 Kiritimatiellales bacterium
CTCGGAATAATGACCAAGCATGAGGGTGTCGATGGTGCGTTGCCGTAGGGGTATTGTGCTCATGACGAGCCTCCGGTTCAACCCGGCACCTTCATGAATTCCGGTGTGAACGAGAGTTTTACCCCGAAAGGATGCTTTGGCAAGAGCCTGACGCGAAGCGGCTTAGTTCAACGGTAACCCTAGTGCTTTTCGATATCTGCTGGAGCCTTAAATGCAGATGTATCTTCGGCCACAACAGCGTCAAATGTACTGCTACGACGGCGAATCCAACGGCTTAATGGTAAACGTGCAGTCCAAGGCACTACTAATTTATAACGCATTTCCTACTCCCTTTTTATATTTATAGAACAATATATGCACAAAAGATGCCAAGCATCTGTAAAGCAGTGAAACCAACCGAAAAGCTTGCTTCATGGGTATATGAAGGTAATTTCAGCATATGCTTACGCAACCAGAGCCTATTCCCCTGCCAAAAACTTTTTGGTCGTTCGAAACCGGTCAACCCATTGAAAAATGTGGTCTATGTGGCTGTAACCTGCTGAATCCGGATCTGCATTATGTGATTGAAAAAGCCTTCAAAGAACGTGAAACCATTTTCGAGCACGCCCTTTGTATCGATTGCCATGCGGTGAGCATCAGCCAGATGTCGATAGAAAGCATGGAGCATATACGTTCTTATTTTTCTGAACGGGTCGATACGGAAAAACGCCAGTTCGAGGGAGCTGAGCAGTTCAGTAACGATCATGAACAATGGATGGCCCACTGCATGGTCAAAGGCTATCCGGCTTCAGAATGCGGCGAATACCAGATTTACGGATTCTGCAATGGCGGGAATCTCATCTTCGACGTTGCTCCCTATTTGCTGTCCGGCGAGGTGATTGAAGAAATTATGGATCAGCTATCGAGTGAAACCATAGACGCGCTGTCCGAAATATCGGACCGCCTGTTCGGCCTGGATGCCCCGAAAGACCTGTTGCTTATATAGAAACAAACCATTATCAACAGGACTGTTATGAGCCACATAGCGGGGATTTAAGTTTTAAAACGTTGTTGAGCGCTATGCCGAATTCAGCAATCAAGAGGAATAGGATGACAGCGCGAACAACATGGATAGCGCGGGGTGTGGCGCTGGTTTTAATCCCATCAGGTATTGCCGCAAGCGATGAGGAACTATTTCTTAAATACCGCCAGCAAGGTATTGATCAGATTAAGGGAAATAATATGGGAGCTGCCGAGCAGAGCTTTCGAGCTGCACTTGCCTATCATCCCGACAACCCGGAGTGTACCGAAGTCCTACACCTTATCACCGAGTCCTTACGTAAAAGCACTGTGCTAGCGGAAAACCTTAATGCGGCAAACGAGTCTCCAAAAAATCATTATGTTCGAATTATGGCTTTTGCAGAATTTTTCAAATGGACGGAACATTATAACAGCGAAAACGGAGTGACCGAGACCGGCCCCCTATTCGGTCTTGAAATTAATGGCGACTACACAGAAAATCAGCTCACTTGGTTTCGCTACCACGCCAATATATTTGGCGGATCCGTTGATTATGACGGAGCTCTTGAAGATGGAACATCATATAAGACCACAACGAAATACCGTGGCATGGAAGCAGGTTTTGATGCCGACATCGTTACCCTGGCACAATCGGATCGTGGTGATGTGCTGAACTGGTTTTGCGGCCTTGGCTACCGTGCCTCGGAAAGAGAACTTGGCGGGGAGTTAGGATATACTGAAATCTGGCAGACCATCTACGGAACCACCGGATTGTGGGGACGCTATGGACTGTCCGCATCAGGTCGGTCGCAGCTGATTGGGAAACTCGAGGTCAGACTCCCTATCTACAATAATCAGGCGATCAGTACCTCAGGCCCACCCGATCTCACGCCCGGATGGGCTCCCTCCTTTTATGGTTCCTTTGGTATCGACTGGTCTCGGCTTTCAGTCGAAGCCTATTGTCGGGCTTTATATTTCACGAAATCAGATGAAGAATTCGTGGGAGTGGATCCCGTAGGTGACGATTTGTTCATTTATCAGCCGGAATCATGGCCGGCCTTAAAGTCGGCGTTGTATTTTAGCAAAGCGCCTTGTGCCGCCCGCAAACTCCTCCAAGCCGCTTGAATATGGCCGAAAGTATTTGTAGGATGCGTGATCAAATTAACCACGTCCGTCCTATCGAGGGAGACAGATACGTTAATTGAGCTAAGGGGATTTATACTATGAAACAAAAATCGTTTGCACTCTTACCCATATTCGCAATGCTGCTGTTGCTTGGTCTGACTGGATGTAGCCGCACCGTTGATGATGTGGCAAACTGGAAAACCAAGGGCAATATTGAAAAGTTGATTAAAGCACTGGCGGATCCGAAAGTTGAAGTTCGTGTGGCGGCAACCGAAGCTCTCGGCGAGCTCAAAGCTGAAGCCGCTGTCAACAATCTGGCCTCTATGTTCAACGATTCTGAGGAAGAGGTGATTGTTGCCGCAGTTAATGCGCTTGCTGCCACTGGAAGCCTCTCAACAACCACGCCCTTGATTGCAGCACTTAAGCTGGACTATCCAATGGCCCGCACGACCGCCGCCATTTCGCTCGGCGAACACAAAGCAACCGGCGCCGTATTGCAATTGTCGGAAGCGCTTAATGATAGCGAAGCCGGTGTACAACTCGTAGCCGCCGTTTCTCTAGGCCAGATTGGCGCTGAGAAAGGCAGTCCGGCTTTGGTGGACAAACTCAGCAACTCCTCCACTGAACTCCGAATGGCATGCGCAACCGCGCTTGGGCTGACTGGCGGTGATGTGGCTATTGAGGGACTTATCGAGGCGCTGGCCGATGATAATGCCGGTATTGCAAAAATTGCAGTTGCTTCGTTAGTTCAACTTGGAAAGCCTGTCACCCCATTTGCATTGGTTGCACTTAAGAACGATAACTCGAAAATTCGAAAGGGGTCCATCGCAGTGCTCCGCGGAATTAAAGCCGTCCCGCTTACCGGCACGAATATGATCTGGTACAAGCTGGCCCAGATATCGGTTGACCAAAAAGGTCAAATCGATCTCAAGGTTGTTCAAACGTTCGTTAAAATGGGGGATGATAGCATCGATACTCTACTTGAAGCCGTTGCGCACTCCGTCCCCGAGTTTCGTGAACATGCCAGTCTTGCTCTGGAAAAGATGGGCAATACCAGCACAGCGAAGGCAGCGGAAGCGGCCAAAACAGGATCCAATAGCAACGCAAGAACCTGGCTCAAAAACCATTCCAAGTGGAAAGGTGCTCCGGCATGGCAACTTGACCTATGGAGTTCGCTCGCCGCTCTCAATCCCGATTTCAATATAGACAAGGCAATTTCCAATAGTATGGAAATGCAGGCACGCGCGGCCTTTAATATCATCATCTCGCCTACATTTAAGCCCAGCCGGGCATATATTCCGTTGCTGATCGACCTTCTGGGCGACGAAACCATTCCGCCTCCTCCCCAACCCGATTATGATGCGGATGGCATTCCAATCATAAAGAAAGCGGTCGATCGCTTCCGTGGCGAAGCCAATCAACAGGTCGCGAAAGAGAAGCTCGCTGATGCCGGTTATCTTGCCACGCTTCCCCTGATTGCGGCCATTGAAGATCCGAACGAACTGATTGCCGGACACGCCGCGGAAATTCTCGGCGAACAAAGGGAAAAGCGCGCGCTTAAGTCATTAATGAAAGTCGTCGGCAGAAAAATTAAAGAGGGAGAGCAGCTCACCACCTCTCCTTTTTACACGGCACTACAAAAAATGGAAGCTCCGGAAGCCGAGCCTCTGCTGCTTAAAATCCGCCCAAGTCCCGATCGGGCAATGCATGTTTTTGAACATAAGTATTCGGGTATCCGCCCAATCAGTGCAGAAACAAAAGACGAAACGGGTCACCTCTCGCAGCCCGTCAAATTCCGATTGGGCTATCTCGACAAAGGCCGCGTTGGCGAGCTGATGATTACCTTTGCGAAGAATGGCGATGGAGATTGGAAACCCAGTCCCGCTCTAGCCGAGCAACTACCCTCCTTCTAAACGCACTAACATATCTTTGCAGGGCAGGCTTCTTCGCCTGCTTTTTTCTTTGTTTTCACATTTTATTATGTAAGCGACCGAGATTCGATAATATCACCGACTTCAAATTAACCGAGGAGTTGATGATGTTCCTGAGAATGGGGCGCTCTTTATTTTTTCGATCTTTACGCCGCATTCGTGCGCTGGATTTGGGTATAATATATGACATAGGTTTAACAGCAGAAAACTGAAATTCACTATCTGACGTTTCAACTCCAGGCGCAGATCAACAAGACCCGCCAGGACGTCGATGAAAGAGCCCAGGAGCTAAAAGTTATCCGCCGACCAAATCCGCCATTGCCGGATCTATAGTCAAAATACGGGCAAGCCTAAGTGCTTGCCCTTTTTTATGCTACTCGGTAAAACCTGCCCTCGATTTTGAGGAGGAATAAGATGGCGGGAGAATACATATATACCCTTGAGAACCTGACGAAACAGCATGGCGCAAAGACCATACTGGAAGATGTCAGTCTATCCTTCTTTTTCGGTGCCCGCATCGGCGTAATTGGCGGTAATGGCTCCGGAAAGTCGAGTTTGCTTAAGATTATGGCAGGCCTCGATAACGAATTCATGGGCGTATGCCAGATCGCCAAAAATGCCAAGATGGGCTATCTCGAACAGGAACCACAACTTACGCCGGGAAAAACGGTACAGGAAGTGGTGATGGAAGGCGTTGCTGAACAGCAGGACAAACTGGATCGCTACGACGAAATCTGGGAATTACTTGGTGGCGATGCTTCCGACGAGGAGTCCGATAAACTGAATAACGAAGTGGCCCGGCTTCAGGAAGAGATCGATTCGGCCAACCTGTGGGAACTCGACCGCCACGTTGAACTGGCAATGGATGCCCTGCGCCTTCCCGAGAGCGACCAGAGCGTTGATGTCCTCTCCGGAGGTGAAAAACGCCGCGTGGCTATCTGCCGTCTACTACTGCAGAACCCTGACGTGCTGCTGCTCGACGAACCAACCAATCATCTCGATGCTGAATCCGTAGGCTGGCTGGAGGAACACCTTAAACGGTTTAAGGGCACCTTGATTGTCGTGACGCATGACCGTTATTTTCTTTCTAATGTCACGGAGTGGATACTCGAACTTGATGCTGGCCGTGCCTTCCCCTACAAAGGCAATTATGAAGCATGGCTGGAGCAAAAGCAGGTGATTGCCGAAAAAACGCAAAAGTTGAATGCATCCCGTAAAAAATTGCTAAAGCAGGAATTGGAATGGGTTCGTATGAATGCATCGAGCCGCCTCACGAAAAATAAGGCGCGCCTGAAACGCTACGACGAACTGGCCTCTCAGGAGTTTGATGCGCGTGAGGATAACCTGGCGATTGAGATCCCTCACGGACGTCGCCTGGGTCAAAAGGTGGTTCAAGCCAGTGACCTCTCGAAAGCATTCGGAGATCAACTCCTGTTCGAAGACGTAAATTTTGACCTCCCTCCCGGTGGAATCGTCGGAATTATCGGTGGCAACGGTGCCGGCAAAACCACGCTGTTTAAAATGATAACTGGAAAAGAAACCCCAACATCGGGCAGTCTGGAACTGGGAGAAAGTGTGGATATTTCCTACGTTGATCAACTTCGCGACGACCTTGACCCTAATAAGACGATCTGGGAAGAAATTTCAAAGGGCGAAGAAACCATTGAAGTCGGTGGCCGTGAGATGAGTAGCCGAGCCTACTGTGCACGTTTTAACTTCAAGGGTTCTGAGCAACAGAAAAAAGTTGGTGTTCTATCCGGCGGGGAACGCAACCGGGTGCATTTAGCCAAGTTGCTCCGCAGCGGCGGAAATCTGCTCCTGCTCGATGAACCAACCAACGACCTCGATGTTGCGACACTTCGATCTTTGGAAGAGGGACTCATTAACTTTGGCGGTTGCGCGGTAGTCATCAGCCATGACCGCTGGTTCCTTGACCGCGTGGCCACCCATATCCTTGCTTTTGAGGGCAACAGCGAAGCAATCTGGTTTGAAGGTAACTATCAGGGCTTCCAGGAGCTTATGCGAAAACAGAAAGGCGATACCTGGACACCCCAGAGAATTCGTTACCGTCCGATCAAGAACTAGATAAAAACGGCCCTTTTATTGGGCTTTTTTATCGCCCTTTTATTTTTTTAGAGAAAAATATGTTCAATCAGAATTTTTGATCTATCGTACTCATCCCGAATAAGTTGGAGAACAGAATTAAGCACTCGATACTCATCATTTTAATGTCTTTATGTGCCCTTATAACCCATGGGTACTATGAGGGTACTGTGCACTGGGAACCCAATCCAGATGCCGCAGTTGTTGAGATGCGTGTCTTTCAGATTTCGAATACCGGCGAGAACATTGCCGGTTATGCGGCATTTCCCTATTCCGCCCAGTCTGGAACATTTATTATCTTAAACGGCTGTAAACAGATCTTCGGCAAGGCCTATACAGCAGCTGGAAGATCCTCCCTCGCCTCTAACGCTCTGGAGATCCCGTGTCTTTGCGGTGACTGCGGACAGCCACCCTATTCAATAGGGTTTGAAAATCCACCCCCGATTTCAGACGATGGCCGTATTTCAGCCATTTCCAGCCAGGCACTAACCTTTTCCGCGGAAAAAAATAAGTTTTATAAGGTGGAGTGCTGTACGGACCTGATTACAGGAAACTGGGAATTTCTGACGATCCTTTCTCCTGAATTCAAAGGTGATATTAATTATGCGATTGATACATCGGCACATGACTCCTGTTACTATCGGGTTATACCGCTAAACTAAAAAGCAAAGTTTCAACGATTGAAACTGTTCTCTTGCCTCAACTTCTTTTTCCTGCCCACAATGCATCCTTTTATGGAGTTGCTATGGAAAATCTATTCAAAAAGTTTGAGCGTATCATTGTTCTGATACTGATGTCCTTCATGATGATTGCCGTGCTGATCGCCACTATTGAGGTCGGCGTTATTCTATGGCAGCAACTGGTCACCCCTCCTTTCATGCTTCTGAATGTGAAAGAAATGATGGAAGTTTTCGGATTTATCCTGATGGTCATTATCGGGCTCGAACTATTGGAAACCATTAAAGCCTATCTGGATAAACACGTAATCCACGTGGAAGTTGTCCTGCTAGTCGCACTCGTTGCCGTTGCCCGAAAAGTCATCATTCTCGACTATAAAGAAGTCCAGCCCATGATGCTTTTTGCCATCTCGGCTTTGGTGCTATCTCTCTCAGTCGGTTACTTCGTTGTGCGCGGAGTGCTGAGCCATAAGCAAAACAACCTAAGCGCAAACGATCCTGAGGACTAAGCATGAGCAGGCTTGCTTTAATCGTTGGAGCCTCATTTTTACTGACCTCTCCCCTCATGGCTTCCGACGAACTATCAGATTGGACCATGCGTGCCCAAAATCCAATGGCCGATATATTGAAGTTGCCGATTGAGAATCTCTTCGACTTTGATTCCGGCCACAAGACTGCAACGACCTACATCCTCGACTTTAAACCTTCTATGCCTTCGGATATTTCCGATGACTGGATTCTGATTAATCGGCTCGATATTCCGTTCTTCTATCAGCCCGGCCGGGTTCCAGAAGAAAAAGACTCCTTCGGACTGGGCGATACTATCTATGAAAGTTTCTTAGGACCTTCCGGCGAGCGCACCGTCTACTGGGGAATCGGCCCAGCCTTCCAAATTCCAACCGCGACCGACAACCAGCTCGGATCAAAGAAATGGAGTGCCGGACTGAGCGGGGCTGGCAGCATTGTGAAAGGCCCGGTTATTGCCGGCATTCGTGCCAACCACCTTTGGTCTTTTGCAGGAAAAGACGAGCGGCCCGATATAAACCAAAGTACCATTGAATACTTTGCCTACGTTAACTTCCGTAATGGCTGGTCAATTGGAACGTCCCCCGTCAATACAGCCAACTGGGAAGCCGGATCATCCGATATCTGGACCATCCTCTTGGGTGGCGGAATTGGAAAAACGGTTATGAACGGTCGCATGCCCATAAATATGAAGCTTGAGGCCTATCACTATCTCGAATCTCCTTCTAATACAGCTGAGTGGTCGGCAATTTTTTCACTTGAACTTCTACTTCCGGAAAACATCTTCTTTAAGAGATAGGAATAAACAGTATTCCATCTCGACAATGGCCCCGAAGGCTAACTAATCTTTTCGCTTACTAAATGTGGAGTTGTTTATAATGAAAAAACTGATTTCTCTGGGAATTCTTCTTTCTTTTTTACTGACCTTCGGGTGCACACCGAAAAATGAATTTAAAGCACCGCCACCTCCCGGTGTAACGGTTCAAATGCCCGAGCAAAAAACAGTTACGGTATACGCAAGCTTCCCCGGCCGCTTGGTGGCACACGATGATGTCGATATTCGGGCCCGCGTGAAAGGCTTCCTCAAGACCATCGATTTCAAGGATGGTCAACATGTTAAAAAAGGCGACCTGCTATTTACCATTGAGCCGGAACAATATGAAGCGACTGTAAAATCTGCCGATGCCCAGCTGGCGCAGGCACACGCGGCTCTTAAGCTGGCAGAAGCCACCCTAAAACGTAATAAAGACGCCTTTAAAACCCATGCCGTTTCTGAAGTTGACGTTCTTACTGCCGAAGCCAATAAGGACTCCGCCGCAGCACAGGTTCTTGCCGCAGAAGCCACTTTGGAAAATGCCAAGCTGAACTTATCCTACACCAAAATCCACGCACCGTTTGCCGGGCGGCTCTCCCGTCGCTCTCTCAGTGTCGGCAACCTGGTAGGTGACGGACAATCGACCTTCCTGACGAAGCTTGTCGTTGAAGCCCCGATCGATGTCTTCTTCAACATTAACGAACGTTCCTTACTTCCTTTTCTTAAAGACGATGATCGTACCGAACAGATCGGCAACACCATTCCTCCACTTAAACTGGAAATGGCAGATGGAACCCTCCATTCAGAAGAAGGTAAGCTTGATTACCACGATCCTGAAATTGATCCAGAGACCGGCACATTGCGTGCCCGTGCGGTCTTCTCCAACAAGGAGCTCCATCTTTTGCCAGGCTTGTATGGAAAAATCCTCGTTCCGAATGAAATTGAAAATGCACTACTCGTTCCGGATCTAGCCGTCCAGCAGGATATGGCCGGAACTTTTGTTCTGACCGTTAACGCTGAACATATCGTTGAAAGCATCTACGTTAAAAAAGGGGCGCTGGTTGGAACGGAACGCATCATCGAAGATGACCCAACGAAAGACCGTCAACTTACCGCAAACGACCGCATCATTGTGAATGGTCTGCAACGGGCTCGCCCAGGCATCTCGGTAACCGCAACGGAAGCACAAGCGGCAACCGAAACCCCTACTGACAAATAACCCGGGGAAACAGACATGTTCAGCCACTTTTTTGTAAGACGACCTATTTTTGCGATGGTGATTGCCATCGTAATTGTCCTCATCGGCCTCTTCTCCATGAAAGGCCTTCCGATTGAGCGCTATCCAGACATTGCCCCGCCTGCTATCACCGTGGATGCCGTTTATCCCGGCGCCGATGCCCAAACCGTGGCCGATACCGTGGCCGCCGTAATCGAGAAAGAAGTCAACGGTGTGGAGGGCATGATCTACATGAACTCTGTCAGCGCCAACGACGGAACCATGAAGCTCACAGTAACCTTTAACTCCGGCGAAGATCTCGATATGGCCAACGTATTGGTTCAGAACCGTGTGGCCAAAGCCATCCCCCAGCTTCCTCAGGAAGTGCAGCGACTTGGCATTTCCACCCAGAAAAAATCAACCGATGCCAACCTCTATATTGGTTTCTCCAGTCCCGACGATCGGTACGATGACATCTTTCTTGCCAACTATGTTGCCCTGCGAGTCCAGGACGAAGTGGCTCGTGTTCCCGGCGTAGGCGAAGTTCAGGCCTTCGGTGCCGGCGACTATTCCATGCGCCTATGGCTCAACCCGGACAAAATGAAAGCCCGCGGGCTGATTGCGGACGACGTGGTCAATGCCGTCAAACAGCAAAACCTGCAGGTGGCCGCCGGACAAATCGGAGAGCCTCCGGTTCCCTCGGGGCTGGCGCGTCAGATGAGTATGCGCGTACAGGGTCGATTACTAACCGCAGAAGAATTCGGTGATATTGTGATCCGTACCGGCGAGGATGGTCGGGTACTGCGTGTCAAAGATGTGGCTGAGGTGGAGCTCGGAGCCCAAACCTATGTATTGGGGTCGTCTCTCAATGGCCAGGAATCGGCGACCATCGCCGTCTATCAGATCCCCGGCGAAAATGCGATTAAGGTGGTTGAAGGCGTTAAAACCAAAATGGAGGAACTCAAAGCCGGATTCCCTGAAGGGCTTGACTACACCATCATTTACGACAATACCGTCGTCATTCAGGCCTCGATTGATGAAGTGGTGGAAACCTTGATGATCACTTTAGTTCTTGTGATCTTAACCGTATTCATTTTTCTGCAGAATTTCCGGGCAACCATTATTCCATCCCTCACGATTCCGGTATCGCTCATCGGCACCTTTGCTGCGTTGTCCGCTCTAGGCTATTCCATCAACCAGTTCACCCTCTTCGGTCTGGTACTCGTAATCGGTATCGTGGTGGATGATGCCATTGTGGTGGTGGAAAACTGTACGCGTCTGATTGACGAAGAAGGGCTATCTCCAAAAGAAGCCGCGCTGCAGGCCATGACTGAAATTTCGGGACCGGTGATTGCGACTACGCTCGTACTGCTCTCGGTATTCATCCCGACTACATTCATGGCAGGAATTACCGGAACCCTCTTCAAACAGTTTGCTGTAACTATTTCTGTTGCAACCGTCTTTTCAACCATCAACGCACTGACCCTCAGTCCAGCCATGTGCGGCTTGTTGCTGCGGCCCTCCGATGGAGAAAAAACAAAAGGCCCGCTCGGCCTCTTCAACAAAGGTCTTAATTCCACGAAAAACGGATATCTGAAAGTCGTGAATCAAGCGCTTCGCAAATCGTTTATCGGTCTGATTGCCTTCATCGCCATGTCGGTCGTGGCCTTTATGGGATTTTCCGATCTGCCAGGCGGTTTTGTGCCACAGGAAGATGAAGGTTACTGCATGGTAAACATCCAGCTTCCGGAAGCGGCATCACTGGAACGCACACAAAACTTCCTTAAGGAGGTCAACGCGATTATTAAAGATACGGAAGGCATGGCAGACTTCATGTCCATTTCCGGATACTCCATTCTCGATAGCGCTGCCATCCCGAACGCCGCTTTCAGCGTAGCCACGTTTAAACACTGGGATGAACGGCCGGACATGCATCAGTCAAAAATCATCCAGAGCCTCAACATGAGACTGGCACAGCTTCAGGATGGCGTTGCATTTGCCTTCCCTATGCCTTCCCTTCCGGGGGTTGGCATGTCTGGTGGTTTGGTGATGATGTTACAAGACCGAGGCGATGTAGGCATGGGCACGTTGCAGCAGGTGGCCGACGAATTCATGAACGACGGCAATTCACAAGCCGGCCTTCAGGGAATGTACACCACCTTCCGCGCCAACGTTCCTCAGCTATTCATTGATATCGACCGCGATCAGGTGCTGACCAAAAATGTGGACATGAATTCCGTGTTTAATGCGCTTCAGTATTATTACGGATCGGTTTACATGAACGACTTCACCTACATGAACCGCGTCTTCCAGGTAAAAGCTCAGGCGGCACCTGAATTCCGTGTCGAGCCGGACCAGATTGGCGATTTGGAAATCCGTAACCGAGACGGAAAATCACTGCCGCTCGGCTCAGTTGCTTCCGTCAAAGAAATATTGGGTCCACAGTCTATCAATCGTTATAACATGTATCCTTCGGCCAAAATTATGGGACAGCCCGGAGATGGTTTCAGTACAGGACAGGCTATGGGCATCGTGGAAGATATGGGTAAAACCAAACTCCCGACTTCCATGGGGGTCGAATGGACGGAACTTTCCTATCAGGAAAAAGCGGCTCAAGGTTCTTCCAATGCCATCTACCTACTGGCCATTATATTGGTTTATCTCGTACTCGCGGCTCAGTATGAAAGCTGGAGCATTCCGGTATCTGTCTGCCTATCCGTTCCCACCGCCCTGCTCGGCGCGGTGATTGCACTCAAAGCAGGACACTTCGACAACAACGTCTATGCCCAGGTGGGTATAGTACTGCTGATTGGCCTCTGCACGAAAACAGCCATTCTGATTGTTGAGTTTGCCAAGGTGGAACACGAAGAAGGAAAAAGCATCTTTGATGCCGCCATGTCAGCAGCTAAACTGCGCTTTCGCGCGGTACTCATGACGGCCTTCTCCTTCATCCTGGGTGTGATCCCACTACTGCTCGCATCCGGTGCAGGCGCAGAAAGCCGCAAGGTTCTGGGCGCAACCGTATTCGGCGGCATGCTGGTCGCCACCGTGGCCAGCCTGATCTTTGTTCCTATGCTTTACTATATTGTTCAGAAGGCTTCGGAAAAAAAGGCGAAGAAGTCGGCCGCGCTTTCTGAATAGAACGTCATAACCTGAGGAAAAGTGTGCTGTGCACACCTGTATATTTCATGAGAAAAACTGCGGTGCTATGTCTTCTATTTATCTCAGCAAATATTTTTGCTGAGCCGCTTCCATCATGGAGCAACGGCAAAAGCAAACAGGCCATTCTCCAGTTTATAAAGATCGTAACAGATACCGAATCTCCGGAATTTGTACGCAAAGCAGAACGGATTGCGGTGTTCGATAATGACGGCACCTTGTGGGCGGAACAACCGCTGTATTTCCAGGCGTTGTTTATCTTTGATCGTATTAAGGAACTGGCTCCGGCACATCCCGAATGGAAAACTCAGGAGCCCTATTCCTCCGTATTAAAGGGCAATGTTAAAGCAGCATTGGCCGGCGGAGAAAAAGCCTTGCTCGAAATGGCCATGACAACCCATGCGGACGTTACAGCGGAAGAGTTTCAGCAAATCGTTAAAGAGTGGATCTCGACGGCAAAACATCCTGAAACCGGAAAGCTCTATTCCGAAATGGTCTATCAACCCATGCTTGAACTGCTCCATTATCTGCGAGCAAACGGCTTTAAAATCTACATTGTATCCGGCGGCGGTATTGAATTTATGCGCCCATGGACAGAACAGGTCTACGGCATCCCGCCGGAACAGGTGATTGGAAGCAGCATTAAAACTAAATTTAAAATCCGTAATGGAAAACCAGTACTCATGCGGTTGCCGGAACTTAATTTTATCGACGATAAGGAAGGTAAGCCCGTCGGCATCAATCAACATATCGGTCGCAGACCTATTGCAGCATTTGGCAACTCGGATGGCGACTTTCAGATGCTGGAATGGACCACCGCAGACAAGGGAGCCCGTCTGGGCGTCATTATTCACCATAATGATTCCAAACGGGAATATGCCTATGACCGCGATTCACATATCGGTCGACTCGACCGCGGTCTAAACGAAGCCGCAGAACGAGACTGGACTGTTGTCAGCATGAAAGATGATTGGAATTCCATTTTTTCGGATTAGTAAACCAAAGGAATAACTATGAAAGGTGCATTATATATTTTCACACTACTTTGCATTCTCTTTTCTGTGCAAAGCGCCAGTGCTCTGGAACAAGCCAGCAGATATGACATGTGGGATGAAAACTACACCGTACAGGCCTTGCTCGGAGCGATTAAGTATGACGGCCTGAAATTCGATAACGTTGACGGAGCGGACTCGACTGAAATTGATATGTCCACGATTCCCCAGCTCGGCGGCGCTTGGAGCACAATCCCTAAGGGTGATCGATTTCAATATGGTTTGGAGTGCAGCTTCCTGCTCGGATTCAAGTTCGATAAAATTAACTATGCCTATCTAGGGAGCGGCGCCTATGTGAGCATCTCGACGTCCATGTGGATGTTTGATCTAGCAGGAGGCGCATACGCAAACCTTAGGCTCACCGATGCGATCCGCATATACGCAGGGGCTGGGCCGTTAATGATGTATGCCGATTATCAATCTGATCGAGATTACGACGATGCAACACCTGATACTTCCAGTAATGAATCGGCATTTGGGCTGGGCGTCTACGCACGCACGGGATTTGAATTTAGAGTGTCCGAAAGCGGTTATTTAGGCATGGGTGTTCGCGGAAACTGGAGCAATGTCGATTTTAGTGAGGTAGGCGGAAGTTCAGATATTTCCGGCCTGGCAGCTTTTGTGACCTTCACCGCCGGCCTTTAGGAATCTCTCATTGGAGAATCGCACGCCGTGCGACCGGGCAGACAGCGTCTGCCCCTCCAGCGAGAAAGAGACCCCGTACCGCAGGGTTGGCTTTCGCAAGTTCAAGCCTCGCCTCGCGTCCAGCCTGTTTGTTTTTTCCGTACCGCAGGCTTCCAGCCTGCTCCCCGCACCGCTATTCTCTGCCACTCATGAAAAAGAATGAACAGATGCGGCACTCGGAGCGTAAGCGGATTGAATTGGAATTCGACTGGGCCCTATTGAATATTGTTTTAGTTGCGCCATCGATCCCCCCCAATACAGGAAATATTTCGCGGCTCTGTGCGGCCACCGGTGCACGGTTGCATTTGATCGAACCGATCGGATTCGATATTTCAGAAAAACAGGTGCGCCGGGCTGGACTCGATTATTGGGATTCGGTTGACCTGAGCACCTATCCCGATCTCGATACTTTTTTTGAGAAAAACCCAAACGGCAATAAATATTTCTTCAGCACGGCAGGTCATCAATCCTACTCAGGAGTAGATTACGAAGAGGGCGATTATTTAATCTTCGGAAACGAGACTTTCGGCCTCTCCGACAAACTACTTGAAGCTCATCCGGAAAACGTCTGCAACATTCCAATCAAACTCGATGCAGTCCGTTCGTTAAATTTGTCAAACTGCGCCGCGATCGTACTCTACGAAGCCCTGCGAAAAATTAATTTTAAGCCATGAGGCCATTGAAACTAAAATTCATAAGGTCCGACTTCCCTTTCTAATACGAGCTTTATGCGCTCAAGCCATGCTCAGATAACCGTGCGAAAGCTACTCTATAACGGACTAAATCCCAGCATTTCTCATCTCATATATGAGATATTTTTAGCCATATAAGCACTGTTAAACTAAGCCGCTACGCGTCAGGCTCTCGCCAAAGCAATCATTTAGGGTAAGACTCCCGTTCACACCCATGGTTTTTTCATCTACAGGCCCTTTAGGCAATGCGGGTATGAAAAACCGATTTTCGTAGACAATTCCCTCTCGGTTTGTTTTTGTACTCTCGATGAC
>JADGFE010000249.1 GCA_016744085.1 Kiritimatiellales bacterium
TCTCAGAACCCGGCGTGAACCTCTCGGCTCACTGGGCTCCCATTATCCAGCCGTTGGTGTTATACCCATCTGCCAGTGCGGAAATAATTTGGGTTGCCTTTGGGCAATTTTCCCCAACCAATACTCCGCTCTTCGCCGATGACCTTTTAACTTTTTGTATTTCCTCATTGCCCACCTGACCAGCGTTCTGTTTAAATGACGCAGTGTAGGGTGAAGAGCAGATTTGTAGAACTTGCCATAGTAGTTTATCCAACCCCTAATCACAGGGCTAAACATTCTCGACAAGTCTTCAAGAGATTTATCACTCCTAAGGTGCATTTTCCATCGCCTGGCCTTTTGTCTCATCGCCTTACCTGCCTTGTTACTTACGCCAGGTAGAAAACTTACAAAATATTTACCCCATCGATTTTTCGCCCTTCTTGGTCTAAATGTATAACTCAGGAAGTCAAAACTTATGCAGGGGTAATCATCCCGACGATCATCATCTTTGCAGTAAATTATTTTTGTTTTCTCGGGATGAAGTTCTAAACCACATTCCTTGAACCGTATATCCAACGATTTCAATAATTCTTCAGCTTCACTTCTGGTTCGACAATGTACAACTCCATCATCTGCATATCGGCAAAATTGATTCTGAGGTTTGTTTCGCTCCATCCATTTATCAAATACATAATGCAGGAAAAGGTTTGCCAGCACAGGACTTATAACACCTCCCTGGGGAGTTCCTATAGACCTCTTGATCAGCGTTCCATCTTCCTTTTGAAATGGAGTTTTCAACCATCTTTCGATATAAAGTAGAGTCCATTCACACTTTGTGTGATGTCTGACCGCTTTCATTAGCATTTCATGCCCAATGTTATCAAACAGCCCCTTTATATCGAATTCAAGCAACCAGTTATACCTCCAGCAACGCTTTCGAGTTACCTCAATTGCCTGTATTGCAGATTTCCTGGGTCTATAACCATATGAATCTTCATGGAAATATGGTTCCACAAGTGGCTCAAAATATAGTTTAGTTACCATCTGAGCTACTCTGTCGGAGACAGTTGGAATACCTAGAATTCTTTCACCACATGCCTTCTTTGGTATAGATACCATTTTAACCGGTGGTGGAAAATAGCTTCCAGACGACATACGATTCCAGATCTTGTAGAGGTTATCTTTAAGATTCTCTTCAAAATCTGCAATTGTTTGTGCATCTACACCTTCCGCACCCTTGTTTGCCCTTATTAGTCTCCACGCTTCAAGAACAGCGTCTTTGGAAATCTCATACGGCTTTGCTCTCTTCAAAAACTCCTCCCGATATTACGGTTGATCTTTAATTTGAGCTGGATAATCCGCCCCCTTTGCTCCATTTCCATTACAGAAATTTCATCACTCATACAGGGCAGTCCGCCACTGTGTTCCGCATTGGTACTCTCATTCTTGTGGGTCCTCCACTTGAATTTCTCCCTTAACATCGGAACGACAGCTTCCCACGTTCCGCACAAAAGCCTGATTCACGTTCACGCCGCTTTCATGCCGGCCACCGCCTGGACAGTAAACAGGTTTCCTCCAGACTTATCCCGGGTTAACGACTACCCCCCGGTTTTGATGACATTCCTATGCTTTCGACACTTCATCAGCGGTTCACTTTCGTTCGTCTCCATTGAATCGTACCTGATCCTGTCAAGCAGGACCTTTTCCTTAACGCTCACCACCACGGCTCTTTACCGTGGCAGCTTAAGGTGGTTTGAAGCCTGCTCCTGCAAACCGGCTCCGAGGGGCCAACCCTCATCTTTTGTGCAGTTGCGCACATCTTAATTATATAAAGTGTGCTCGTGGCACACAGTCATCCGCATACCTGATTACATTGATCTTGGATCGAATGCGACCGTGAACTCTTTTGGGGGCGGAGGCTTTTATCGCTGCTTCCAGTCCATCCAGTACCATATTGGCAAGCGTTGGAGAAGCAACTCCACCTTGTGGTGTTCCTTTTCCTGAGGGATATAAATTACCACCTTCTTCAAATCCACATTTCAACCATTTCCTTAGAATGACTTTATCCATTGGGATATTATCAAGCATCCAGGGGTGACTGATCTCATCAAAACAGGCCTTTATATCAGCTTCAAGAATCCAGACAGGAGAATATCTTTTTGCAAGGGATATATAACACTGTCCTATTGCATCGGCACATCTTCTGTATTGCCTAAATCCATAGGAATTAGGATCAGCGTTTGTTTCTGCAATGGGTTCCAGTGCAAACTTATACAACGCCTGCATTGCTCTGTCGGTCATTGAAGGGATACTTAAAGGTCGTTTCTTTCCATTTCTCTTTGGAATGTAAATTCTGCGGAGGGGCTTTGGGTTATATCCTTTACGCTTTAAAGTAATTACTGCTTTTATCTTATCTTTTGATGTGGACCATTTAACTCCATCCACACCTGCGGTGCGTTTACCTTTGTTCGAGGTAACACGTTTTACTGCTAACAGTTTGGCATAATACGATTTGGTCAGAAGCCACTGGAGTGATTGTACTTTTCCGTACTTCTTTTCCTTAACAGCCTTTGAGATACGCATCTGCAGTCTTCTGACAAATATATTAACTTCCTTCCAGTTGATGGAATTCCATTTTCTATATTTGCTGGTCGGTGCACCAGCTGACCTTTTGGTCGCCGTCATTTGCTTTCCCACCTTCAAAGATTCTCCAAATTATCTCCCAAAGAAACACCTGCCCGGATATGACTGTGGCATACCCGCCGGACGTCAGCTTCCTTTCGGATCGGGTAATGTAGCAAATTGATTTCAACCCGTATCCACCCCATTACAGAGTGGCATTCGCTTTTTCCTGCATCTTACTCCCGCACCTTAAGCAGTGTGCCTTTAGTTTTTAACTTTCGGTTTCACCTGCCTGATATTCAGGCTAAGATACAGGGTTTCCACGTTCCACACTTTTGCCAAACGGATGACTTAGGTCTGTCCTATACAC
>JADGFE010000250.1 GCA_016744085.1 Kiritimatiellales bacterium
GAACTCATATCCATTGGCAACGAGTTGCTGAACGGCCAAACACTGAACTCGCACGGATGCGATCTCGGCGCAGCATTAACAGCCATTGGCCTTCAACTTTCACGCGACACCACCATTCCTGACGACATTCCCACCATTCGCACCGCAGTCGATAACGCATTTAGCCGGGTTGATCTGGTTTTTGTGAGCGGAGGCCTCGGCCCCACCGTCGATGATATTACCCGCGATGCCCTCGCAAAACTGCTGGATCGGAAAGTTATATTGGACCAGCCGACCGTCGAATATCTGAAGCGATGGTATGAAGAAAAGGGAAAGAGCATAACCATCGCTGCCACCCGACAGGCGCAAGTGCTCGAAGGCGCTGTGGTGCTACCAAATTCCGCAGGTGCAGCGCCCGGCCAGCGAATTGAGCTTTCCAAAAGTGAAATTCTCTTTGTATTGCCCGGTCCGCCAAACGAATTTAATGCCATCCTGAAGGAAGAAATTATTCCATGGCTAAAGAACCGCTATCCTGAAGTCCGACCAAAATACGTTCGCATTGTACAAACAAAAGGAATCGGCGAATCGGATATAGTCACTTTGCTCGAAGCCGCACGTTTCGAGCCCGAAGATATTGAACTGGGATTCTATCCCGGAAACGGCAGGGTTCAAATCCGTCTAACCGCAAGCCCCGACCACGCGGCACGAGTATCGGAAGCCAAAAACGTTCTGAAAGAAATGCTGGCAGACTTTCTCGATACCGAATAGCTATTTCTTCCGAATCAGCGCGGCGAAGGCGCCGTCGGTTCCGGACTCCGGGGGAAAAGCTTTTTCCATTTTACCGAGGCGGAAATCCGGATTATTTCCTACCCAGCGGGCAATTAGACCTTCGTTCTCTTCCGTTTCAAGGCTGCAAGTGCTGTAAACCAGACGGCCTTTATCCTTTAACAGCTTTGAGCAAGCATCGAGGATTTTGGTCTGCAGCGCAGTAATGGAACCCATCCGGTCTTCATCCACGCGCCAGCGGGCATCGGCCCGGCGACGGAGCACACCCGTATTCAGACAGGGAACATCGAGCAGGATGCAATCAAACCTACGGTCTCCGAAGGTCTTTTCTGGATACCGGGCATCCCCTTTGACAATTTCAATCCAGTCCAGTTTGAGGCGCTTTTGATTTTCTTTCAGTACGTCGATGCGGTCGTCGTGTTTATCCATCGCAACCAACTTACCGAGCCCACCATCCATCCGGCTGGCCAATATAGCGGTTTTTCCGCCGGGGGCGGCACAGGCATCGAGCACGTCTTCTGTCGGACGCGGAGCGAGCAGGTCGACCGCAACTGAAGTGGCCGGATCCTGAACTGTGAACCAGCCTTCTTCATAACCGGGCACTTTACGCACAGGAACCCCGCGGGGCAATACGATGAAAATTTCTTTGTCACTATAAGGGTGAATCTCCGGCTCAATAGCATCATCCCGCAACATGTCCATAAAGCCGATCGGATCGACAGCCGATTGCTGAATTCGCAGTATGGTGGATGGGGGTTCATTATTCCATTCCGCCAGTTTGACAGCATCCGCCTCTCCATAGGTTTTGATCCAGCGATCCATCAGATATTTGGGATGCGACAAGCGGATATGCGCAGGCTGTTCAGCCAGTTGCTCGAGGATTTCCTCTTTTTGACGCTGTGCTCGGCGCAGCACCGCATTAATCATTTTGGCATTTCCGGGACCACCGGGACGGCCTTTGGCCGCATCGACGGTTTCATTGATGACGGCATATTCTTCAACATTATCCATGAAGAGCATTTGATAGAGCCCGACCTGTAGCACGGATCGGAAAAAGTTGGCCGGGATTGTTTTCAGCCATTGGCTTTCCAACCATTGAAAGATGTTCTGGTTACGAACAACGCCGTTAACCACTTCCAGAATAAAGGCGTGATCGTGTTCCAACTGGGCGAGTTGCCGGTCGGGAAAACTTTGATCATCCATCCATTGAGTAACAATATCAGCGGCCACCAGCCGGCTGTTTTTCTTTTTGGCCATAACTTTTATTCCTGTAAATGCGTGCGCACTCTACCTATTTCCCACCGATTTAAAAGAGAAAGTGAGGCCGTGTGAGGCGCGAGGCGCGAGGCGCGAGGCGCGAGGCGCGAGGCGCGAGGCGCGAGGCGCGAGGCGCGAGGCGCGAGGCGCGATTGTTTTGCCAATCGAGAGACTCCCCAAGTCAAATCACGACTCATTCGTCACTTTTCACTCATCTACTCTTTCAGAATCATGAAGTTTTTTCACAGCTGTCCCATAGATTTCTAAAAAAGAGTAGTGGCTGGCCGCCGATTCCTCTCAGAATCGGCAGATGAAAAATGAAAACAAATCAGCCAGAAGAAGGGTCTGTATTCTTGCTCAACTTTGCAAGTACATTCCGTCGCACGCCGTTTTTCGTATTGCTCGTGAGCTCGGTGATGAAAAGAAAGCCCATACCTTTTCGGCGTGGAGTCATGTAGTCAGCCTACTCTATGCCCAGTTCTGCCATTGCATTTCGCTTCCGGATGTATGCGATGCCCTCGCGCTGCGGAGGTCTCGACTTTCCTTATTGCGAGGCGCAACGCCCCCAAGGCGAAAGTCGCTGAGTCATGCAAATAAGGAGCGCAACCCAGAGTTGATGGAAAAGCTCTTCTGACAAACGCTCCAACACTTGAGCCTTTTGCAAAACCTCTCAGCTCAAGCCCTTGCTTGTGATAAAGTCTTTCAGCCGAGGTTGCACTTGCCCGTAACGACCGAATACCTACCAGAATCCGCTATTTTCGGGCAGGGGGTGTCAGCCGCCGTGCTTTCGCGGGCGGATTCTTTCGTGAAATGAATGGGAAGGACGGGTGGTTCTACAATAGCTGGGTGGCCGTGAGGGCGAGCAGGCCGAACATGAGGTGGCAGGAGACCTTCTTCGCCCCGCGCACTCGAACGTGACGACCGCCGTAGTTATCTTTCAGGTTAGAG
>JADGFE010000251.1 GCA_016744085.1 Kiritimatiellales bacterium
GCCTGCTGCAGGGCCGCCGCGATGCGAACACCGAGCGTGCCGTTGAGTTTGGCCTTTGCTTTGTTCCAGTCGCCAGTGCGTTTAACGCCCATGAAGCTTTACCAGTTCAATGGTTTGATGGGTGATCGTACCGAAAAAATGTTCTTCGGCGATAGTTTGGATTCGATAGACAACGTCCTCTATTCGAAGACGATCTTCGGCCAAAACATCGGCATCCGGCAGGACGGAAAGGGTCGCGTCGATTTTACCGCTCAGTTCCTCGGGGGGCGTGTGGACGATTTCTACGGGGATGGTGGCGATTTCGTGGTAGGATTGGTCATCGCTGCCATACAGGTTTTCTGAAGGCACCACGCGCAACACAGCGGCGGTAACGCCGGAAGAAACGATCAACTCGCGGACATCACGGACGGCCTGCGCCTTTTCCTGTTCGCTCAGCAACATTCACAGTCCTCATCCGCGCAGATGCCTTGTTCGTAAATGACAGGTTCCAGCCCGGGCGTGATCATATAGTTATCGTCATTAATCTGAATATCGGGGTTTAAGGCTTCCAGCCGACGGTCATATTCTGATTGCAGGTCCAGTTCCAGCTTGGCCCAGTGTTCCGGTTGCTTGGATTTATCGACCTTCTTGTCGCCACTGGAAAAAGAGAAGGCGTTGGCCGTGGCCGAACGCATGACCTGACAGGCATGGATCTGCCCCAGCAATAGAAGCAGTTCCCGGGTTTCTCCTTCTGGATCCGGTGAGATGTTGTCTCCGGAAATGGTCAGCGTTAGCTTCGCATCCCGAGAAAACTTATAGACAGCCTTCCGGACGCACCGCTCCAAGGTGTTTTCTTGAAAGAGCGATGCGTCCGGATCGGACAGGTCAATGCGAAGATCGCTGATGAGGTCAGTCAACAACACTTCCGCTTCCTACTTCTTCCAGCCGGTCGCCCAATGCATCCAGCACGGTTTTACGCTTTTCAGTCTGCATATACCCTTGAAGCAGATCAGGGTCGTCCATCTGGTTGACCTCAGCGATAGCTTCGGTGGCGTTCATGGAACTCAAATCGACAGATTGCTCCGCAGGAACTTCCGGCTCTTCCTCAGAGCGCTTCACCAGTTTTTGCTTTAGGGCATGCTTGATCTGATCGGTTCGCTGCTCAACGGTGATGGATTCTCCCGGAAGCAGTTTCAGTCCGGCATCCGGAATGATCAGGATACCGGGGCGTTCATTCTTAATCGTAACCATAATAAAGATCTCCTTTCTTACAGGCCCAGTTTGATTCGCGCCATGATGTCCGGGCGGGTGATACCCTGACCGATTTCCGACCAGACCAACCAGCCGGTCTTGAAGCGTGTTTTCTTTTCGACCGACTCCGCTTTGAGCTTTTCACGTACCGGAAGTTTGCCGACCTCCTTGTCTGGAATAATCAGTACTTCGTCCAGCGGCATAGCAGCAGTCAGCAGAATGCCTCCGGTGCCATAGTTTTTGACCACGCCTTTCTGGCGCAACTCCAATTTGGTCTGAGGATCGAGATCCCAGCCGCGCAGATCGTTAAAACGACGACCGCGCATGACGATGTATTTAACCGACAGCTCCAGGTCTTCAATAATGGAGATGGCTTCGTTGAGCGCCTCTTCGGTCAGTGTATTGCCAACTACTTCCACCGTGTTTTCAGGAGGAACCGCCGCAGACAGCACATTGATGGAGCGACGGTCCATCTCCTTGCGGATCGAATCCGATGCGCTCGTTTGAATATCCATCAGTGTACCGATGTTTCCATTTTTGAGGACGGAGATGTCGACCATCGGGTTAGAGTGGATTCGGTTGGTGGGAAATTCGACTTCATCGCTGCCGATTTCCTGTTCCTGCGCTTCGCCATCTTTGCTGATCCAGTGGGCCTTAACGGTCGGTTTTTTTTGGTACAACGGACGCTCGCCTTTGGGCAAGGTGTGACGGGTGAGCAACAGGGAGGAAATTTCCTTACGGCGAATCTCCTGCTCAATTGGCGCGGCGATAGCGGCGGCCAGCGCCTGCATCCCTTCCGGAGATTCCAGCGCTTCCGTCATCAGTTGCGCCATAGTCTCCATGTATTCCTGACTGTGAATATCAATAAGTTCGTTTTCCATTGAATGGGCTCCTTGGTTAAATCAGCAGTTTAAATTTCAGCACACCGCTCTGAACGGAAATGGCCTGAGCGACAACAATCTGGCGGTTGGTAATGCTTCCGCCCTCAAGCGTACCGTTGGCCGAAATTTTCAAATCGTCACCGGGATTGATTGTCCCTTCGAAAACGTCGGTTTCATACGTGCCGCCTTTGCAGTGAATGCCGGGCATTTCGCCGTCGGCATAACTTTTGATCAGCATTCCGAATGAGCGGACTTCCGGATCGGTGTTAACAGCAAACTGGTCATTTCCGACCACGGCCACAAACTGACCGATCTCGCCGTTGCCCTGCATATAGCCATCGCCATATGCGAGGCCCGGGTGGGTTGGATTGATAAATGGCATAAGATTTCTCCTTTAATTTAGGCGTTAGTGGATTCTTCGCTTCCGACACGGTTGTTGTAGGCCGCCATGAAGCCGTTCTTCAGACGGTCTTCGAGCGAGAGCTTTTGGTCGTCTACATCATGCGGACGGACTCCGGCGGACGTTCGCATCGGCGAATCATTCGAGGCTTTGGCCTTCTTGGGAGGAGGCTCTTTATCTGGCGGCGGTTCTGTGGTGTTCGTTTTCGCCATTTTTGCATAGGCGGCCTCGGTTGCGGAAAAGGCATCATCCGAGAGTTCGGCCAGACGTTTGAGTTCGTTATCTCGCTCGTCACCGAAGTCCATGCCTTGTTTTTCGAGCTTACCGATCAACTGATTGGCACGAGCTTTGGCTGCAGCAGATTTCTGATCGGCTTCCAGTTCCTCAATTTTCTTCTGGAGTTCGGACACCTTGGCTTTCAGCTCACGGTTTTCCTTCTCCAGCTC
>JADGFE010000064.1 GCA_016744085.1 Kiritimatiellales bacterium
TCATATTACTTGTATGCCATCCTGATTTCAGGCCATTTCAAACTTTCAGGCAAAGCGAAAACCTCACGTGCACCCACTGATTTGGCGGAAGACCCTAAAAAATGAATATCATGCTCTGGCCCAGCTATACAACTTTAACCCTTCTTATCCCCATTTTTTGGTAAACAACTGGACTCAACATGCTTCTCGTTAAGCCAGCATTTAACTAGCTTGCGTAAGCGCCTTTTGAATTTCCTTCATGGTAAAAGATTCCAGTTCAAGTTCAGTAAACGAAGAACCGATAGCACTTAAATCATGCGAGTCGGAATTCCTCACAACCGAATAATGCTGTGCTAATTCAGGGCGGCCTAAAGCGGTTAATTCAACCGCATCGAACGGTTCATCTGGAAGAAATCCAAGCTGCGCAATGATGCAGAATACAGCACGGTCAATATGAGCCGGCATAATCAACCCGCCAAGGGAGTGAATTTCTTTTACAAGCGAGCTGACATCATAGGCCGATGCGCTGATTAAGAATTTTTCTGCAAACCCCAGAATCTCTTCATGCTCATCAATGATCGGCTGATCCCCAAAACGATCTGGCTGATTCTGAACATCCGGCAAACTGGCATAGACCTGCTGTCCCATCTTCATGGCCGTTTCTAAATCCTCGAACAGACAAAGGACGTGAGCCTCTTCCACCGTTGTAACTTCCATTCCGTATAGGCAGGCCATACCTTCACGCTTACAGATGACTGAAAAGGCAGGCAGATTAAACGTACAGTTATGATCCGTGAGCGCAATGGCATTAAGCCCAACCTGCTTTGCCCGCTGCACAATAGCCGCAGGAGCCATTTCCAAAGACGCGCACGGAGAGAGGCAACTATGAATATGTAAATCCGTGCGATACAACATGGCGTGCACCTACCGAGCTGGGCAATGTCCTATATGCTGAGCAATCAATGCCGAGGTCTTAAATTGATTTTCCGCTGTTTGAAAAATAGCAATATTCTCATTAGCCGCCGCGTCAAGCATTTCGTCCGGCACCGCTCGGTCGTTACAGATAATGATGGCGGCCACGCCTGCAAGAGAGCAAACTGCAATGGTATTTTTATGCGCTTGAATCGTAATCAATACCGACCCTTCATCTGCATTGCCCATCACATCACTTAAGAGATCGGAGGTATAGCCTCCAGTAAGTTCAATATTGGAATATTCGCCCTGCACGCAAGTGAAAACTTCCAGATCCTGAATATCACTTATTTTCATTACTACCCTCCGTTTTCAAATTAATAATAGCCTGAACCATGGTGCCCATACCAACGGCAGACTCAATAGCAAATTCATCCGACACACGCTTCACATTTGGCAACCCCATGCCGGCACCAAATCCCTGGGACCGAATCCATTCGTTAGCTGTGGAATAGCCTTCTGTCATGGCCACGGCGGTATCTTTAATCCCGGGTCCTCGGTCATGCGAGGAAATCTTGACCCGCTCTTCATTAATATCAAACCCAAGCATGCCGCCGATCGAATGAGCAACCAAATTGATTTCCAGTTCATAACTGGCAATGGCAACACGCCGCACGACTTTCGGTGGAATTCCTCTTTCTTTCAGAAACTTCTTCATCTCGGCAGAGGCCTTTCCGCCGTTTTCGAAATCATAGCGGTGCAGCTGATAAACCTTAGCCAGCACAAGCGAATCCGGCTCCGGCGGCTGTTCATTTTTCTGTTCCATTTCCCGTAACTGGCGCGACAGTTCTCGAATCAAAGCCATGTTTATATTCCGGAAGGTTAAAATTCCGACCAGCTCATTCTTTTTGTTCACAACAGGAAACTGCCTGAACGAAAATTTTCCAAATGCTGAAATGGCAAAGGAGAGCGGCATGTCTTCGGCCAGCGTCTGCACCTCGCCGACCATCCATCTGATGACGCACTCCTCCATGGCGCCCTGTTCGAGCGCATTCATGAGATCATTCATCGAAACAATGCCTACCACTCGCTTATTATCCACCACCGGCACACCGGTAATGGAATTATTTTTCATGATCGTTTGCACATCGCGCATCGTGCAATTTCGCGAAACAGCAAATACCTTATTGGTCATGACCTGACTGATGCGCAGGCCATAAATCAATTCCTGCACACGCAGGGAAGATTGGAGCGGTTGTTTATGCTCTGGGCTCATCAAGGCTCCATGATCCGGCCCAACCGGACGCATGATTCATATTTTGGATAACGGGTACCGAACAGGGCAATTTCCTGATCCTTCGCTAGCTCGATCATCCCTTCCGTGACCGTCTTACTGTTCGCAATCACCACGGTCTCGCAACCGACAATACCGGCCGACCGAATCGACTGTTCTGTAGAAAGAGAAGTGACCAGCAAAAGCTCATCCCTATCACTCATGAGCACATCGCTCATGAGGTCTGATGCAAAAACCGTTTCAACATTTATCTGTTCCCAACCCTTGGGAGCATAGATGAGCTCCGCTTCAAGAGTATCTGCAATTCGTATTAAATCCATTATGTTTCAATCCTTACGCCTTTGTTTGCGTGTAATGGATGAATACAAATGGTTTTCCCCTGCAGGTTCAATCGAATTATTGAATACCACCGATAATAAGACTGCATCTATTTTCGTTTGCGCGACGGCACTTTTTGCTCAGGAGGATTTTTTGAAACTGCTGCTGGCCGTGATCAAATGGGTTCGCTTTATGATTGTTGTATTTCCCGTTCATATGGCTGTGCTTACCGGTCAACAGCGTAGCGCGGCTAGGAGCACAGATAGAGTTGCCCACGTAAGCACAGTCGAACCGCATTCCTTCTTTGGCAATCCGATCAATGTTTGGCGAAGGATTCAGCGAAGCAAGGCGCCCTCCATAAGCTCCAATGGTCTGATACGAATGATCATCCAAAAAGATCCAGACAATATTCGGGCGTGCGGCAAAGGCCGGCCCGGTTAAAGAAACAAATACAGGGCAAGAATTCCCCGGTTCATCTCAACTCCTTTTCCAGTGTTTGGTAACCATGTATTGAATAAATGCCACAAGGCATGTATTTTGGACGCCTTTCACGAACAGAAATAGGAGACAGGTTATGGAGTTCGAACTCAACCCGATAGAACAGCGAGTTTTAGGAAGCCTGATTGAAAAGGAGATGTCCACACCGGATCACTATCCCCTCACCCTCAATGCACTGGTCAGCGCCTGTAACCAAAAAAACAACCGACATCCTGTGATGGAGTTGGATGCAGCCACGATCGAAAATACACTTTATGAATTACGCGTGGAACATAAACTGGCCGTCGAGGTTTCGGCATCCGGCAGCCGCGTCATGAAATACCGTCATAACTTTACCGAGCACTGGTGCTTCTCACTCTCCCAGATGGCCATTCTCTGCGAGCTGTTTTTGCGCGGACCACAAACCCCCGGCGATCTGCGCGCCCACTGCTCGCGATTGCACGCTTTGGCCGACTCCAACGAAGCCGAACTGATTCTTAATCAGTTGAAGGATAATGAAGAAGGTTGCTTCGTGGTCCAACTGCAGCGACAGCCCGGAAAACGCGAGCGTCGCTGGGCACACCTGTTTGGAGCCGCCCCCGAAATGCAGGAAGAAGAGCCGGAAGAAATCCCCATTGCCGAAATGCAAACCGGACCCAGCCGTCTTGAACGCATCCAAACCCTGGAAGACATTGTCATCGACCTCCATCAGGAAATCGACGACCTCAAAAAACAATTTGAAGCATTTAAAACCGCCTTCGAATAAAATATTCAAGCCAACGGTGTGAAACTTTAATCCAAAAACAACTCTCCTGATTTACTCTCAAGTTGCCTGCACCTCTCTCGCAGGTCCGAATACGAGATGCTCTGGCGATGAGATTTTACGAGTCAGTTAGAGCTTTTATTTGCTCGATGGTTTGTATGAGATATTCTGATTCAAATCACTTGAGGGTAGGAATCGAAAGAGCCATTCAAAATGAGAAAAGCGGGCGAAGGTGGCTGCTCCTCGAAATAGCGACCGCTCCCTGGATGGCTCCATTCCTTGTTCAGTCATTTCTATTGTCCATTTCGTTTAATTGAAGAGTAGCGTTTGGGGGAGACAAGGAACAACCCATTGCTTCTTCCTTGAACTGCCCCGCTGGCTATGTCCTTATTTCTGGCTCTTATGGATCAGTCGGAAACAAAAGAAGTTCTGAATACAGTTAAGCAGTCCCTCAACGGACTGCTGTTGCGCGATCGTGGGCATTTGAATGCCCTGATGCGAAGAACGCGACAGTGCATTCATGACAACAAGCCCTCGGACAAACTAGTCGTCAAACTGAAGGATATTCATCAGCAGGCGCTGGAACGGGCTCAGAAACGAGCGTCCGTGAAACTGGAATGCAATTATCCCGATATTCTACCCATTTCCGGAAAACGGGCTGATATTCAAAAACTGATCGAAGAAAATCAGGTGCTCATTGTCTGCGGTACGACGGGATCAGGAAAAACCACCCAATTGCCAAAAATCGCACTGGATGCAGGAACCGGCAAGACCGGCCGCATCGGCGTCACCCAACCTCGGCGGCTTGCCGCCACCGGAATGGCAAGGCGCGTGGCGGAAGAAATGGGCACGGATTACGGTAAAGGCATTGGCTGTCAGGTTCGTTTTGATGATTCCACCTGCGATGAGACCATCATTAAATTTATGACGGATGGCATCCTGCTGGCAGAAACGCAGCGGGACCGGCATCTGGAGCAATATGACTGCCTGATTATTGACGAAGCCCACGAACGCAGTCTGAATATTGATTTCCTGCTGGGGTATCTAAAAAATCTGCTCAAGGTTCGCCCCGATCTTAAAATTGTTATCAGCTCAGCCACGCTAGATGCAGATAGCTTTTCTGAGTTTTTTAATGATGCTCCTGTAATCGAAGTGGAAGGCCGCACCTATCCGGTGGAAGATTTTTTCCTGCCACCGGGTAAAGATGAAGAACTCTCGAACCACATCCTGCGAGCAATGCGCTGGATCTCGGATGTGGATGATCAGGGCGACGTGCTGATTTTTCTGCCGGGTGAACGGGAAATCCGGGATGCCACCAAAAAACTGGAAGGCCAGCACTTTAAAAACACCGAAGTGCTCCCCCTCTTCGGCCGTTTAAGTATGGGCGAACAGCAGCGGGTTTTTAAGGTTGGCGGACGCCGACGGATCATTCTCGCGACCAATGTTGCCGAAACCTCCATTACGATTCCCGGCATCCATTATGTGATTGATTCCGGGCAAGTGCGCCTAAGTCGCTATAACCCGCGTACACAGGTTCAGGGATTGCAGGTTGAGCAGGTTTCGCAGGCCAGTGCCCGACAGCGCCGTGGCCGTTGCGGTCGTGTGACCGATGGCATCTGCATTTACCTTTACGATAAGGACACGTTCGAAAACAGCGCACAATATACCGATCCGGAAATTCGTCGTACCTCATTGGCTGGTGTAATCCTGCAAATGGATATTTTAAGTCTCCCTCCGATTGAACAGTTTCCACTAATCGACCCGCCCTCTTCAGCGCTTGTTCGCGAAGGGTATAAAGCGCTTCAGGATATCGGAGCCATCGACAACAACCGCAAGCTGACAAAAATCGGACGGGATATTTCCGCCTTCCCTACCGACCCTCATTTGGCCCGCATGATTGTTCAATCGCAGGAAGAAGGTTCTTTAGCTGAAATCCTCGTACTTGCTTCGTTTCTATCGATTCAGGATGTTCGTGAACGCCCAACCGAAAAGGCCGATGCAGCGGATCTTGCCCACAAGCAATGGATGGATTCAACGTCCGATTTTATTACGATCCTCAATCTATGGAATGCTATTGAAGCAGAACGCGGACAAGGCGGTTCCCACGGTAAGCTGAGGAAATACTGTAAGAAAAATTTTATTAACTACAGGCGCGTCATGGAGTGGAGAAACCTATGGATTGATCTGCGCCAGACAGTGCGGACGCTTAAAAATGATAAGCGTGCAAAGTCACAACGACGCGACAGTTCTACGCTTGACGATATAAACGATGATCTCGTCCACCGCAGCGTGCTGGCGGGAATTCCGGCCAATATTGGATTAAAGGGTGAAGATCGGGAGTTTACTGCGGCTCGCAACCGTAAGTTTTTTATTTTTCCGGGATCCGGTTTGTTTAAGAAACCGCCGGAATGGGTCATGACCTTTTCCTTGGTGGAAACAACGAAGCTATACGCGCGGATTGTAGGAACCATAAAACCCGAGTGGCTGGAAGATGTGGCGCCGCATTTATGCAAAGCGGTGTATAAAAATCCGGCGTGGAATGCGAATAAGGGATTTGTTTATGCCAAAGAGTCGATCCTCTCTGCCGGGCTGACCATCGCTGAAGGCCGCAACGTGCACTACGGACCGATCAACCCGGAGGAAGCACGGAAAATTTTTATTCGGGAAGGCATGGTTTCGGGCAACCTCTCTACCCATGGCGGTTGGCTGAAGCTGCACCTGCGTATGCTCGACGATGTTCATGGCCTGGAAGAAAAAATCCGTCGTCCCGGTTCTCTGCTCGATGCCGATGCTGTATTCGATCATTTTGACCGCCTGCTTCCAGCCGATGTTTTTTCTGTAAAATCACTGGAACAATGGATTCGCAATTCCAAAGCCCGCATTGCCATGAAAATGGACGATGCAATGTATCCACAAAGCTCTCCGGTTACCCTCGACGCTTATCCGGATGAACTCACCTTTCACGAAGAAATATTTCATTTGATTTATACATTTGATCCCGGCGAAGAACTGGACGGCATGGCGATTGTCTGCCCAACGGATAAAATGGCATTTCTTCCCGATTGGGCTCCGAACTGGCTGGTGCCGGGCTGGCTTGAAGAAAAGACCAATCGGCTGCTCCGTACTTTGCCTAAAAACCTGCGGACCACGATTTCCCCCATTGATCATACGGCAAGACAGTTTATTCAGTCCGATATTTCAACTGAACAATCCCTGCTCAATGCCCTATCTGAGTTTTTACAATGGGATTTTAAACTGCCCGTCGACGGTTCCGATTTTGATGAAAAGGGATTGCCAGAATTCCTGCGCATGAAGGTGATTGAAACTAAAGATGATCAGATTGTTCAGGTTCATTCATCCCTGTCAGACGAAAGCCGATTTAACGTTCACCGTAGTAGCGCAGAAATGGCTTTTGCCAAATGGACATTGCCCCCTTCCAAAACATGGCCGGGCGATGCCTTGCCGGAATTTATTACCAGCGATGATCGCCAACAAACGCGTGGTTATCCAGCGCTAACCTCGGAAGCTACCGGTGTGGGCAGGAAAACATTCGTGAGTCAGGCCAACGCCATCTATTCCCACCGTGCCGGACTAGTCCAGCTGTTCCGGTTGCAGCAGGCCGACCAAGTTAAGTATGTTGAAAAAAGACCGCCGCTTTCCACGACTCTGCAACTAACTCTTTCAGCGATTGACGGCGATTTTCTGACCGATTTTTTTGACAGTGCCATCGTTGATACGCTTACTGAAGATGGGCGTTACGAAATACGGGATGCAGAGAGGTTTAAACAACGCGCTCAAGAAGCGCGCGCGGCATTGTATGAAATGGCCGAGGAGAATGCCGGAATTTTAGAATCCTTGCTGGAAGCGCGGGAAAAGATTGTAACGGACATGGACGGTCTGTCTGGCGAATTTGATTCACTGCACGATCTCGAAATGCAGCTGGCATTTCTTTTCCGACCAGGGTTTCTCCAAACCATCGATATTTTGAGTCGTTACCCCCGCTACTTAAAGGCCATGCAGATGCGGATCCAACGCCTCCGTAATAAACCGGAAGCCGATGTTAAAAAACTTTTGGAAGTTGAACCTTTTCAGAACCGACTGAATGAAAAGTTACTCGAAAGTGATGACATTACTTCTGCCTACGATCTACTAGAATTTTCCATGTTGCTGGAAGAATTCAGGGTAAACCGCTTTGCCCCGGAAATCAAAGTTCCGGTCAAAGTATCGGCTCAACGATTGGAAGAAGCGTTTCAATTACTCCAATAAATTTGACAAAGCACAATGAACGAAGGAAAGTCCTTTGTTTTAGAGAATAATAGAGGAAAACCAGATGCTTTCAGCAGTAATATTTGATTTTGACGGTGTAATCGTCGACAGCGAACCCATGCACTTTAAGGCCTTTAACGAGGTGCTCGAGCCGTCAGGCAAAAGTATTACGTGGGAAGCGTATTGCGAAATCTATATTGGTTTTGATGACCGAGATGCTTTTAAAGCCATCTTTAAAGCAAATGGTGCCAAGCTCAGCACGCGTGATATGAGACGCTTGATTGCCGCAAAAGCCGATGCCTTTCAAGTGCTGATTCAAAACGGTGATGCCACCCCTTTGCCCGGAGCAATCGAGTTGATTAAGAGCATCCCAGTTCGACTCCCTGTGGCTCTCTGCAGTGGCGCCTTAAAAGAAGACATTCTACCCATTCTAAAAAATCTGGGCATCGAAAATGCCTTCACTGTGATTGTAACCGCTGAAGATACGCCTAAAAGTAAGCCGGATCCGGCTCCCTATAAACTGGCACTTGAAAAATTAAATATTTCGGATGCCGCGACGGCTCTGGCGATTGAAGACACTCCAGCAGGCATTCTATCTGCTAAAAAAGCGGGCATGAAAGTGCTGGCAGTAACCAACAGCTATGACCAAGGTTATCTGATGGAAGCCGATAGTATTACCGACTCGCTGGAAAATGTATCCCGCCCAAAACTTGAAAATCTGGTGCTGTAATAAAAAACTCCCAAATCGGGAGCTTTTACCATACATAACACAGTGGTTATTTACTTTGATTCAGTACCGTTTCAAGATTCCTGATCTTGAAGTCCTTTTCAATCAGCAGGTATTTCACGACATCGCCGATCGATACAATTCCGCATAGTTGACTATCACGCAAAACCGGAAGATGACGCAGTCGTTTATCCGTCATGATCTTCATACATTCATCCAACGTAGTCTCCGGCGTAACCGTATGAAGCAACGTGGTCATGATATCAGACACTTTGACGTTAACCGGGTTCCGTTCATCAAGAATTACGCGTTTAATGACATCCCGCTCCGACATGATTCCAACGACCTGCCCCTCATCCATGACAACGCAGGTACCGGCGCCAATGCGGGCCATACGAGTTAAAACCTCCTGAACCACTTGCTCCGGCTTTGCGGTAAGCACACTGGGCCCTTTGGAATCCAATAGATTTGATACATCACTCATCTTACTCTCCGTGCTCCTTTTTCATTATTCTTATCCGACCGGAAACACTATAGAGGATCAGCAATAATGAACAAGAAAACTTCGAGCCTGACTCAATTTAAAAAAGTAAAACAACAAGTTGAACAAGTCAGCCTCAGGTTAAATTCAATGTTTTCGAAGCCACTTTTTTACCATCAATCCAAGTGGTCAGATGCCACTCCCCTCGCTTGTCTTCTATCGGTAGCCAGATGGTATCGCCCAGAAAAAAACGAAAATCATTCGTTTTAACATAAAGCTCTCCTTCGAAGGGTGCCGCAGGTTTTCCGGTTGAATCCATGAAAGGAGGATGATCAATGCAAAAGGTGATCTTACTGTTTCGCGCATTTCGGATGCGCAGAATGTAACCAAACTCCACATCTAGATCTGTTTTAATTTCGGTCGTTATTTTCAGCAGGTTCGGCAGCTCTTTGCTCTCCCGATCCCATCCATCATACTGCCCATGACTGTGCATGGTGACATCCGGCTTTTTCTTTGCCATATCAACCTCCGGTTTTGATGGAGCGTTGGAGATTGGGAGTATTGGAGCATCTGTAGAAAAAGATTTCCGTCTGAGTATTATTCATATTCATAAGCAACATTACTTTCCTTAATGATCAGTTGGTCAACCCATGCTTCATCATCTCATTTTCTTCCAACTTTTGAACAAGTTTGAGCAAACCATTTTCCAGTTTAAATGCCGCAGCATCCAACTCTTCAAATTGCACATCCGTTATCTGACCAGCCTTCCTGCAAGCAACAAGTCCAGATACAGATTCTCCCAGAGAACCTAATGCCATATATAGAAACGGAATATATTCCTTAATTGAACGCCGGCAGTATCCTTCAGCTATATTTCGGTGAACCGAATCTGTGGAGGCAAGTTGCCGCGAACTCACCCTTCTTAAGGGATAGGAAAGGTTCTGAAACATCGCGCTGTTGGCTGCATAAAAATCAATTGCATCACTCCATATCCAGAGTTGTTGAAAACCACGATTTTTATTCTTCCTCACAACTCCACCCCTCCCACACTCCAGTTCTCCACTTTTCTAAACGAGCAACGCCCGATCTCTTTATGCGAAAAGATCAGTTCAAAATCAGTTCGTTCTTCATCATCTGGCTCGAAGGCCTTAATCTCTTCGAATCGGTCATCGCTTTGCAGGAGGACATATATTTCCTCAAAATAAGGAAGATGGTCTGTTGCGACATGCAGGCAACCCCCGCTTTCCAGCGTCCGAAACAAGGCATCTATAAACGCGGAATTAAACAAGCGGTTATCGTGATGCCTATCCTTGGGCCAAGGATCAGGAAAGAAAAAGTAATAATTAGCCACATACGCCGTAGGCACCATCTGACTAATGGCATAGTAGCCTTCCATCCGAAATAGCCGTACATTTTCACGTCCAGCACGTTCGCAGCGGCGGCCACTGCTGTGAATGCGAATCTTCTGGCGTTCAATGCCGAGAAAATTGGTTTCCGGAAATTTTCCGGAACGCGCAACAAGAAATCGTCCTTTACCGGAGCCAATATCTACTTCAAAGGGTTTTTCGGAATCCTGAAATGCCGCTTTAAAGTCGTAAGGATCCAGCCAGTTTTCCGGGATCACCTGTAATGTTGTCTTCTTTTTTCTGCTCATGAGGGGCATACTGTCTCTGAATTGTTGAATAAAGGGCAAGCAAATCAAATGGGAATCTCCGACCGAGACTATATGCGGAAACCGGCCAACAAAATGAAGCCGGGGGAAATCCGACCCCATATTAAAAAAGCCGAGAATAAACCTTCTCTCATTCAACGAATTAAATTCTGGCTGTGGAACCTGAAAAATCAATAGGCCCCGAGTCTGGACCGAATCAAAAAAGTTAACTAACAAGCCTTGACGCAAACGGGGTTGCCCGCTATCTTTTGCGCTTCTTTCTACCGAAGCGGGTGTAGTTCAATGGTAGAACCACAGCCTTCCAAGCTGTTGACGACAGTTCGAATCTGTTCACCCGCTCCACTTTAAAAGGGCTGAAACTCCGGTTTCAGCCCTTTTTCTTTTGGACATGCTACAGACGATACATTTTTACATGCGTACTCCACCCGCATCTATCAACTCCTGAAGTTGTTTTGCCATGGCTTCAGCCATTTCCTGGTTCGTATCAACAAGCTTTTTCTGCTCCGAAGAATCAAGATTATACAGCTCTGCCGGGTTGCCGGGTTTCTTTTTCCAGCCCTTTACCTCGGCACTATATTTCCAATCATCCACCCGCAACGCACGCCCCAGCTCCCCGGCCTCTTCAATCATGAATGGAAATACGATTTTTTCTAAGATGGACGGGCTTCACCACTTCGCGATCGGGATAGAACTCCCCCATCACTGAGGAGCCCTCCCACACCGCACGCACATACAGATCTGTAAACGGCGGTTCGGCTGTGACGGACGGTAGACTATCGAAGACGGATTAATCCGTAGTTTTTGACGAACCATTTGGCGGGAAGGGCAAAGTTCATCGATTGATAGTCACTGACGCGCCCTGGCCCTTTCCGGGTGTTGCCTAGCAGCATCGCGCTGTCGTGACTCAGTCCCAGTCCTTTCAGTTTTCGCACTTTCGTGCGGGGTAGTTTCCACTGTTCCCAGAGGAAGACCCGCAACCGCCGAATGATCCAACGGTTGAGTTCCTGAATCAATTTCTTGCTGAGACCTAACCGGAAATAGCTTAGCCACCCCGGCACGAACCGGTTCAGTTCGTGTATGACGCGCTGTAGCGCAATCCTGCGGGTTCGGCGGGTGATTTTCCGCACCTTATCTTTGAAACTTTTGAGTGCTTTTGGATGAATGCCGAGCCGCGTTTTTTTCCATCATTTGTGTGATGCGGAAGCCGAGGAATTTGGTATTCCACGGCAGATCGACCCTGCTTTTCTCCTCGTTCACCTTCAACTTCATGCGGTTTCTCAGGAACCGAGTAACCGATTCCAATACGCGTTCCCCTGGTGAACCGTGCTGCGCACTATTTACTTCGTAAATTATGTTTTCCGCCACGCTACAAAGCCGAGTGCGAACAAAGATTACGATATCATCGGCGTAGCGCACAAAGCGCAGGCCGCGTTTTTCGAGTTCGTTATCCAGCTCGTCGAGCACGATATTTGAGAGGAGTGGCGAGAGTGGTCCACCTTGCGGCGTCCCTTCACCCGGATAGGTGATCTCGTTGTTTTCCAGTTGAATACCGCTGTTGAGAAACGCGCGAATGAGCTTCAAAACCCGCTTGTCCTTGATCCGCTGGGCCAGCCGATTCATAAGCCGATCATGGTTTACGCGGTCGAAGAATTTCGAGAGGTCGGCATCGACCGCAATCGGGTGGTACGAGCGAAACAGGTAAACCACTCCCGTTGGTCGTTATTTCCTTCGGAAATTATCATTACGCTTCGCTTCATGGCTTCACCTGTCGCACCGCATCATGCGCGGAACGACCGGGTCGAAACTTGTAGAATTGGCTTCCGCCTATGCGGCGATGGATGGCGATATAGATAAGACCAGTGATGCCATTGAATTAATGAGTGAGTTCTGCGACAGTTTCCGGAAATAATATGGAACAGCTTAAAGGAAATCTCATGGACGAAACTATAACAGATGCTTTTATGCCGGCCGATATGGCTAAGCGAGCGGAAGCTTCGGCGATTCGAAAAGCAAACCGCGACTTTATCAGTGCATTTTTTCTGGCTGTTCAGGCAGGCTCTTTCATTGCCTTTGGCGCCCTCTTCTTTACCCATGTGGTACATGACTCCACGCTGGGTATTGGACTGACCAAACTGATTGGAGGGTTCTCCTTTTCACTGGGACTGATTTTGGTAATCATCGCCGGCGCCGATCTTTTTACCGGTGATACGCTAATGGTCATGGGCTGTTTCACCGGAAAAGTTAAGGTGAGTCAAATGCTGCGAGGATGGTTGTTTGTTTTTCTCGGCAACCTGGCTGGCGCCCTGTCGATCGTTTTGCTTGTATACTTCAGCGGCCATTGGCTTACGAACGATGGCGCGGTCGGTGCCAAAGCGTTATCCATCGCCAACGCAAAAGTTAACCTAACTTTTGTACAGGCCTTTGCTAGCGGCATGCTCTGTAACATTCTGGTTTGTCTGGCCATTTGGCTTTGTTACAGCAGTCGATCGGTGACGGACAAAATCCTGGCCATCGTATTTCCCATAACCGCTTTTGTGGCGTTAGGCTTCGAGCACTCCATCGCCAATATGTACTTTATTCCGGCAGGACTGCTGCTTAAAAGCAACCCCGAGATCGTCAACATGCTCGCCGGAGCTGATCTTTCCAACCTGACGCTCTCCGGATTTATCATGAAGAACCTATTGCCGGTAACGATCGGAAACATGGTTGGCGGAGCCATTTTTGTTGGAACCATCTATTGGATTTTATATCTCAGAAAGCGGGAAGCTTAAGCGCTTATTCCCGTGGCTCAACTCAATTTATTTACGGAGAACTTTTATGAAACTCGATCCCACACAAATGGCTGACTGGCAGATAGCCGAAGCCGCAGAGAAAAATATGAAACCGATCCAGGAGATCGGCGAAAAACTGGGATTGCAGGAAGGCGAGCTGATCCCAATGGGTCCGGCCGTTGCCAAAATAAACTACACAAAAACGTGGAACCGATTGAAAGACGCTCCGGTTGGTAAATACGTTGATGTTACCGCCATTACTCCCACCCCGCTCGGCGAAGGAAAAACCACCACAACCATGGGGCTGGTTGAAGGACTCGGTGTAATCGGAAAAAAGCCAGTCGGGGCGATTCGCCAACCCAGCGGAGGTCCTACCTTTAACATTAAAGGTTCTGCAGCTGGTGGAGGACTGGCGCAATGTATTCCCCTCGCCCCCTTCTCGCTGGGGTTGACGGGTGACATTGATGCCATCACCAATGCGCATAACCTTTCCATGGTTGCTCTAACCGCCCGCATGCAGCACGAAAATAATTACGATGACGAACGGCTGGCTAAGATCGGCATTAAACGGCTCGACGTTGACCCCGAGCGCGTGCAGGTAAAATGGGCCATGGATTTCTGCGCCCAGTCTCTCCGCAACATTACCATCGGTAAAGGCGGCAAGATGGATGGGTTTGAAATGGAGTCCGGTTTTCAGATCACGGTTTCCAGCGAGCTGATGGCCATTCTTGCCGTCGCAAACAGCCTGGCCGACATGCGCGAACGTATTGGTAAAATTGTGATGGCCTACAGTCGTAGCGGTGCAGAAGTTACAACCGCCGACCTCGAAGTTGATGGTGCCATGACGGCTTTAATGGTTAATGCGCTCAATCCCAACCTGGTTCAGACGATTGAAGGCAATCCGGTTTTTGTACACGCCGGTCCTTTCGCCAATATTGCCATCGGTCAAAACTCGGTAATTGCCGACATGCTGGGCATCCGCATGGGCGAATATCTCGTTACCGAAAGTGGTTTTGCATCCGATATCGG
>JADGFE010000252.1 GCA_016744085.1 Kiritimatiellales bacterium
GTCATTAATTGAGGGTTTCGTTTGGGAATTTAATCTGATCGATGAAGATATTCCAAATGCATGGTGCATGCCGGGGGGTAAGGGAAGGGGTTGAAGCGATTGAACTGTACCGACGTGCTGCTGCACTCGACTATCCGAATGCCATGTATGCGCTGGGTTATCGTTATTCCATAGGTGACGGGGTTGAACAAAATGAAGTCCAAGCCATCAGGTGGTATTCAGAAGCTGCGGTTCAAGTGCTTGCCCTTGCGTAATGGGGTGTTATCTTTTTTCTGCTCCATGCCGATGCTCCTGTCCTTGTTTGTTGTGATTCAAAGAAAGGTTCATTGCCGCTTCGCTGCCGTCGCGGGCTCCAGCCTCACTTCGTGTCTGGCATGGGGCACTCGATTTCCAAACTGGGCATTTTAATTTACAGTCTACCCTTGTTTGGGATTTGTTGAGTTTGGGATTGATTCATTGGCTGAAAAGTTATTCTCTAATCACTTTTCAATTAATTTACATTAATATGGCACGCTAAACGTAGCCCCATAAAAGAGTAGGGTTTCTAATGAGCGATAAAGCAAAGATTATTTATACCATCACCGATGAAGCTCCGGCTCTGGCTACATATTCTCTACTACCCATTATTAAAGCCTATACCGCTGCTGCGGGTGTTTCTGTTGAAACCCGCGACATTTCGTTGGCCGGGCGTATTCTATCTCAATTTCCTGAAGTATTAACAGAAGAGCAACGCGTTTCCGATGCGCTGGCTGAATTGGGTGAGCTGGCCAAGGCGCCCGATGCCAACATTATCAAGTTGCCGAATATCAGCGCTTCAGTCCCGCAGATGAACGCCGTGATTCAAGAACTTCAGGAAAAAGGATACGCACTGCCGAATTATCCGGAAACGGCGACGATCGATGACGAAAAAACGGCCAAGTCCCGCTATGACAAAATCAAGGGCAGTGCGGTAAATCCTGTTTTGCGTGAAGGTAATTCGGACCGCCGTGCTGCAGTAGCCGTTAAAAAATATGCCCAAAGCCATCCGCACTCTATGGGAGCCTGGTCGGCCGATTCCAAATCACATGTTACCAGTATGCCATCCAATGATTTTTTCGGGAATGAAAAATCTGTAACGATTCAGGAGGCAACCACGGCAACCATTGAGCATGTTGCGGCCGACGGAAGTGTAACCGTATTGAAAGGCGGACTTGCGCTGCAGGCTGGCGAAGTAATCGATGGCACGTTTATGAGTGCCTCTGCGCTGAATGAATTTCTTGCCGATCAAATTACGACATCCAAAAATAAAGGCATTCTATTTTCGCTACATATGAAAGCGACCATGATGAAGGTTTCGGATCCGATTATCTTTGGTCATGCTGTAAGTGTTTTCTATAAAGATGTTTTTGAAAAGCATGCTGATACATTCAATGCGCTTGGCGTTGATCCCAAAAATGGATTCGGCGGTTCGCTTGCCAAGATTAAAACCCTTTCCGCGGATCAACAGGCTGAAATCGAAGCGGATATAGACGCGGTATATGCTGCCAATCCGGATGTGGCCATGGTTGATTCCGATAAGGGCATCACCAATCTGCACGTACCGAGCGATATCATTATTGATGCTTCCATGCCGGCGGCTATTCGTACTTCCGGCCAGATGTGGAACAAGGATGGAAAGCTTCAGGATACTAACTTTATTATTCCGGACCGTTGTTATGCCGGGGTGTATCAAGAAACAATCGACTTCTGCAAGCTGCACGGTGCGTTTGACCCACGTACCATGGGTACCGTTCCGAATGTGGGTCTGATGGCGCAGAAGGCGGAAGAATACGGCTCGCACGATAAGACGTTTGAAATTTCGACTGCCGGAACCGTCCGTGTTGTGGATGTTTCGGGCGCAGTGATTATCGAGCATAATGTGGAGCAGGGCGATATCTGGCGTGCCTGCCAGTCGAAAGATGCTCCGATTCGTGACTGGGTCAAGCTGGCCGTAACTCGTGCCCGAGCAACCGGCTCCCCAACCGTTTTCTGGCTCAATGCTGAGCGGGCGCATGATGCCCAGCTGATCGAAAAGGTGAATGTGTATCTGAAGGACCATGATACTTCGGGATTGGATATACAGATTATGGATCCGGAAGCGGCAACGCGTTACACCCTCGAGCGTGCAAAAGCCGGAGAGGATACCATCTCGGTCACCGGAAACGTACTGCGTGACTATCTTACTGATCTCTTCCCAATTCTTGAGCTCGGAACCAGCGCAAAAATGCTTTCTATCGTTCCTTTGATGAATGGTGGTGGACTCTTTGAAACGGGTGCGGGCGGTTCTGCTCCGAAACATGTTCAGCAATTTCAGAATGAAAATCATCTTCGTTGGGATTCATTAGGTGAATTTCTGGCACTGGGCGTTTCGCTGGAACACCTTGCTACCGTATTTAGCAACGACAAAGCACAGGTGCTGGCTGATACGCTTGATGTGGCTAATTCGAAGTTTCTGGTAGAAAACAAGTCTCCGTCTCGCAAGGTGAATGAACTCGACAATCGCGGAAGCCATTTTTATTTGGCTCTGTATTGGGCCGAAGCATTAGCTGCGCAAGATGTGGATGCCGGTCTAAAAGCGCGTTTTGCTCCACTGGCAGAAGCTCTGACGGAAAACGAAACCAAAATCGTTGAAGAATTGATTGTGGTTCAGGGGCAAGCTATGGATATCGGTGGGTATTACTGGCCGAATGAAGAGCTCGCTTTCAAGGCCATGCGGCCAAGCGAAACCTTCAACGCTGCTCTTGCGGCTTTATAAACAAGTTACATCGCGTAAAAAAAGCCTCCGTCAAAAACGGGGGCTTTTTGTTTGTCCGGCAAAGCCGTCAAACCCGATCGACTGAAAGAGGTCGATAACACCCCGTTCGAGGGGAAGTTAATCCGAATCGCAACTGCGT
>JADGFE010000065.1 GCA_016744085.1 Kiritimatiellales bacterium
CGAAGCCCGACCCTGCGTATTATTTTCATTCGTATCCATGCCCCGAACGTTATCAGGCATTGGCCTGGCTGCCTATGGGGTCGGGGAAGAGGCGTATACGCCTGAAGGCGGAACTACGAACCTTTATCCAAACAAAAAAACGCTCTCCGAAATTTCGGAGAGCGTTTTGCAGTTTCCGATGGAACGGAAAACTTAGAGGGCTTTCTGGATGAAGATCATCACGAAGAGGGCCACGGTTTCTACGATACCGAGAACGGTGAGGTAGTTACCAAACCCCTGTCCGGTTTCAGCCAAAGCATCAGATCCGGCTGCGCCGGCTTTGCCCTGATACCAGGCAGACATACCCATGGCGATACCGCCGATGATGCCGGCGCCGAGCTGAGCAATGCTGGGGTCAGCTTTCAGAATGAAGTTCATCAGCAACATGCCGTAAATCGTCTGAGAGAGCGGGGCTCCGATGAATACGAGCAGAATGAAAGGAGCAGCTTTACCCTGAAGGTAACATTTTTTCCATGCGCCGATACCAGCCATACCCGCTGTACCTGTTCCGAGTGCAGATCCGATTGCTCCAAATCCTAATGCCATTGCGGCGCCCATTTTAGCGAGTGCTTCTACTGTTGTTGCGTCCATTTTTTTCTCTCCTGTTGTCGATTCTAATTAATTTAAAGGTTGGTTGTTTTTTCTAAACGGATTGAAGTGGCGTCCGCCCCATTCAACACCGGCATGACCGGAAAATTCCAAGGTATTCAGACGAATGCCGTGCACCAGAATGCCCATTGCACAAAGGATAATATTCAGTCCGTGTCCGAGGAACAGGATAAAGGCCGCGCCGATTGCGCCGAGGCCGGTGAATCCAACTCCACTTGCCATTTCATTAAACGCAGCCGCAATGGCCAGCGAAGCTGCACCTACTGCATAGAGACGTACGTATGAAATGATGTCCACGAAGTTATTGATCAAATCGAGCGCGAGCGTAACGATTCCAAAATAATTCTTCTGAGCCAATATGCTGATCAGAATAAGGCCGGCACCGGTTCCAACTAAGCCACCTAAAATGTTTTTAGGCATCATGGGAACGGGGATAGCATCTAAACCGATCACCATTTCCAGCACGAGGAAGAACAGACCCCAAGTCGTACAGATCCATCCGAGATCGCCCAAGCAGGCAACGCTGTTAATTTTTCGGATAAAGTTCCACACGTGGGCAATCGTGATGTGTACGGCTCCAATAACGAAACAGATAAACATTACGTTATTGGCTGACGTCACCTCATCGCGAAGTCCGGTTTCTGCCGACATACCCAGCATAAAGTCACAGGTCAACGCTTGCAGGAAGGGGGGAAGGCTATCGACCGCAATACCGAAATAATTTCCGGTCAGCATACCGAAGATGACACAGCACGAGCTCATAATGAGCAACAAGTTGAGTCCCGGTTGCGCCTCAGCATTTCCTTTTGTCTTAAATTTTCCGAATAGCGAGAGACCAATGAACAGCAGTCCATAACCCGCGTCACCGATCAAAAAGGCAAAGAAAATACTCAGGAAGATCAGGAAGAGGGCGCTTACGTCTAGTTCCTTGTATCCCGGCACAACACCGATCACATCAAGTACAGCCTTAATAGGCGAAACCCATTTGGGGTTTCTCAGTAAAGTCGGAGGTTCTTCGTCTGCGGCAACTTCATCAAATTCATAACCCCAGCCATGCTCAGCAGCAGCGGCTTCAATATCGCTCTCGCGATCAACGGGATAGAAACCCTTAAGATAGACGACATTATTATCGATACCCATGCCATGCTGTACTTCGAGGAGGTTAACCGAATCGCTGGCTTCTCCGGCAATGTTGTCGGCCAGTGTTTTGTCGCCCGCATATTTCGCAAATTCAGCTTCTGTTTCTAGAATGGCCGTTTTGGTTTTATCAATATGGTGGTGGATTTCAGAATGCGCCTGATCAGGAAGACGGACTTCGTGAGCCGGAATTGTGAATTCCGAACGGCTGACTGCCAGAACATAGATGAGGCTCTTGTTGCGGCTGATTTCACTGATGGAAACACCTTCTGGAGCATCTGGAGTATCTTTGATCGGAAGTTCATACAGTTTTGCGAACAGACCCTGTTGATTCAGTTTTTGGATACTTCTGGGGTCAAATTCACCGAAAGGCGTAATGCGGGCATGTTCGTGTTCGAGCGCCTGTAGCGTTTCTTTCAGTTCTTTGTCTTTGTGAAGCAGTTCCCAAACCGTATCGACCAGCTTGTCCGGATTCTTTCCTGTCGGATCAGCATCCGGCTGAGCTGTCAATACTTCCTGAGCACGCTGAACGTATTGCAGGTGATTGCGTGCATCTTCGAGCGCGCCGCCGTTTGGAGCCTGTACATGTTCAACGTGAACAACTTTCAGATCACGCAGAGCATCCAGTGTTTTTTCCTGTTGCGCAGGAGTACACAGGAGCGTCAGTTTTTTCATCTTAACGATCATGCGCTTTTTCCTTTGGCAATTTTTGAACGGGCCACGGCTGCGGTTTGCTGGTCGCCCATAAAGATGCGGATTACACGGATATTTTCTTTCGCTTCCGGAATTTTAATCTTTTCAAACAGATTTACACGTTGGGTGGTGGTGCGGAGTTCCGCTGCGAGTAGACGATGCTGCTCCTCAAGAATCTGACGCTCAACCCGCAGGCGGGTCAGCTGTTTCAGCACGCGGATCCCTTCGTCGGTCCAAGCCTCGGTTTCGAAGAGGTTGGGCTGAACTTCTTTGAAAACGAGGTTTTCAAGAATTGGAATATTTACCCCGGCAATATTTCCGTTGGAAGTTTCCAAAGTATCGAGTTCTGCAAACGGAGCGAGATCAATCGGCTCGGAATAGAGCTGGATCCATGAGCTTAGTGTAGCCCGGGCTTCCTGCTCTTCATCGCGCTTTTCCAGGATTTCCTGGTCGAGGCGACGCATCTCCATCTGCAATTGCTGCTTCTTCAGCTGCAAGGTAGGCAGATAGCGATTAAACCGCGCAAGTGAGTCGCGCTGCGTTTTTAGCTCATTTTTGGTTAGTTTGATTTTCGCCATCTTACGATTCCGTCAAACTTTATGATTTTGGCCAGAACTTGTCCGTCAGTTTGGAAGCGATACCGGTTTCAGCCGGTTCGAAACAATCCGCGAGAATCTTCCATCCGTCATCCAGTGCATCTTCGAGAGAAACGTTAACGGTGATATCCATCATGGACGTTTCGAAGCGCTCACCATAGGCGAGAAGCTTGCTATCCCAGTCGGACATACGGAAGCCCATGGACTGTTTCTCCAGCGTTTCTTTATAGTTTGCGTACAACTGAATCATGGTATCCATGATGGCACGGTGATCATCGCGGGTGCTGTCGTTCACCTGCTGTTTCAGTCGGCTGAGCGAACCGAACGGTTCGATACGACCGTTCTTTAGGTAAAACTGACCTTCCGTAATGTATCCGGTATTATCCGGAACCGGGTGGGTCACGTCATCACCAGGCATGGTGGTAACACCGAGAATAGTGATGGATCCACTGCCTTCAAAGTCAACGGCTTTTTCATAACGGGCCGCGAGCTGAGAATAAAGGTCGCCGGGATAACCACGGTTGGAAGGAATCTGTTCCATGGTAATCGCCACTTCCTTCATGGAATCGGCAAAGTTGGTCATGTCGGTCAGCAGAACTAGTACACGCTTGTCTTCCTGTGCATATTTTTCAGCAACCGCCAGCGAAACATCCGGCACGAGCAAACATTCAACCGTTGGGTCGGATGCGGTGTGTACGAACATTACGGTACGGGAAAGGGCGCCGCTTTCGTCCAGCTTATCGCGGAAGAAAAGGTAGTCGTCGTGCTTTAGGCCCATGCCGCCGAGGATGATGACATCCACTTCGGCCTGTAGGGCAATCTGCGCGAGCAGGTCGTTGTAGGGCTCACCGGCTACCGAGAAAATCGGAAGCTTCTGAGATTCAACGAGCGTATTGAACACGTCAATCATTGGAATGCCGGTACGAACCATGTTGCGCGGAATAATACGCTTGGCCGGGTTAACCGATGGCCCGCCGATATCAATCATATTTTCTTCGATTTCAGGACCGTTATCCCGTGGCTTGCCGGATCCGGTGAATACGCGGCCGAGCAGGTTTTCAGAGAATGGGATCTGCATGGTGCGACCGAGGAAACGAACCTGAGCATCGGTACCGATACCCCGTCCGCCGGCAAAAACCTGCAGGAATACATTTTCATTTTCAAGGCGAATGACCTGCGCCAGCGAAGTGCCGACAGCAGAGTTTACCTGAGCGAGTTCGCCAGCGATCACGTCATCGGCTTTTACCACGATCACGTTACCGGTGATCTGTTCAATCCGGTGATATACTTTATTCTGCATAGTCAGAAACCTCCGCGAGCGCTTTAGTCATTTGCGCTTCAATTTGTTTAAACTCATCTGAATTGAATGTGCTGTTGTTCCAGTCGCGGCAGGTCTGTGTGAGCTGCTGGAAGAAGGAACGCGCCTTATCTTTATCCTCAAACTTCATCTGGGTATCGAGCAACTTGAGCAGACGGCCGAAGACATATTCCTGCCGTTCAATCGAGTTGGAAGAATCCGTTTCGCTGAATGCATTCTGCTGGAGGTAGGTCGCATCGATGTATTCCGATTGCAGGTAGAGCACGAAATCATCAATCGATGTTCCTTCTTCACCAACCACCTTCATCATCTGACCGACTTCACTACCATCGCGAATGGCTTTGCGCGCCTTGTTCACTTTCACTTCATCCACAACGGAAGGATATTTACTCCATGAATCAATGGGGTCAATGGCGGGATAACGACGGGCATCGGAACGAGCACGAGAAAGACCGTGGAAGGCTCCAACCACTTTCAGCGTGGCTTGTGTTACCGGTTCTTCGAAGTTGCCACCGGCCGGGGAAACCGTGCCGCCGATAGTAACTGAGCCGGTCTCACCGTTGTTCAGACGAACCACACCGCCCCGTTCGTAGAACGAAGCAATCACGGATTCGAGGTAAGCCGGGAAGGCTTCTTCACCCGGAATTTCTTCCAGACGACCGGACATTTCGCGAAGTGCCTGCGCCCAACGGGAAGTAGAGTCGGCCAGCAACAGTACATCGAGCCCCATCTGACGGTAGTATTCGGCGAGTGTAACACCCGTATAAACAGATGCTTCACGTGCAGCTACCGGCATGGAAGAGGTGTTACAAATAATCAGTGTCCGTTCCATCAATGATTTTCCGGTACGCGGGTCGGTCAATTCCGGGAACTCACGTAGCGTTTCCACCACCTCACCGGCACGCTCGCCGCAGGCCGCGATAATTACGATATCCACTTCAGCGTTACGGGACATAATCTGCTGAAGAACGGTTTTCCCGGCACCGAATGGACCCGGAACACAAAAGGTTCCTCCCTTGGCCACCGGGAAGAAGGTGTCGATGGTGCGCATTTTGGAGGCCATAGATTCGGTTGGGCGAAGGCGTTCAGCATAACATTTGATCGGCATTTTAACCGGCCACTTCTGCATGATGGCGACGTTTTTCGTGTTGCCCTTTTCATCTTTAAGAACAGCCACGACTTCTTCCACCGTATAGTTGCCTGCCGGTGTCAGCTTATCAATCGTCCACTTGCCTTGCAGATTGAAAGGCGTCATGATGCAGTGATTAAACATGCCTTCCGGAATGGTGCCGACCGTATCGCCGGCAATAACCGTATCGCCTTCTTTAGCGGTTGGGGTGTATGCCCATTTTGTATCACGGGGAAGGGGGTCGAGATATTTACCACGCTGCAGGAAGAATCCGCATTCTTCAGCAAGACGCGGAAGGGGGTTTTGAAGTCCGTCGAAAACCTGAGTCAGCAGTCCTGGGCCGAGTTCCACGGAGAGCAACTCGCCCGTAAACTCAACCGGATCACCAATTTTAAGGCCGACGGTGTCTTCGAACACCTGAAGCTCGGCTGTGTTTCCACGGATGCGAATAACTTCCGCTTTCAATTTAAGATCGCCAGTGCCAACGCAGGCGTAGGCCACTTCGTTCTGAATAACGGGTACGCTGAATTCAACCTTCAGGAGGTTGCCGTTCACCCCGATAATTTTACCGATGTTTTCGCTCATAGTCTTTTTTCCTCTATCCTATAAAAGCAATGATCACAGAAGCTAGGCTTCTATGGATTCTTCTTTTTCCGTGTTTGCCGTGATGACGGCCTCAATTTTTTCTTTGCCCAGACTCACATCCATGCGATTCCAGCGTTCAACAATTTTAAGCTGAATGCCATAGGCCAGCACGCGTTCAAATTCGAATGGATCCTGGCTCTGGTCTACCAGCTCTTCAGCCAGTTTCCAGCGTCCGCGATCCAGTTCCTCTTCCAGCTCAACCGGATCATTGCGAGTGAATGCATCGATGACCAATGCTTCAATCGTTCCGCTGAATCCGTCGTGCGTCTGGAGGTATTCTTTAAAATCAATACCCAGCTTCTGTCCGCGGTGTTTTGCAATCGCATTCCGGAACTGGGTTTCGATGTTGTTCCATGCCGCGCAAAGCGAGCAGGGCGATGCAATCGGTTCGTTCTGCAAAACAGTTTTTAGAATACTGACTTCGCGTTCGTTAACCCATTGCGCGCAGTTGTCGATATATTCCTCCGTAGAGAACGGGGGTTCATCCCCGATCTGGAGGCTCGGCAAACTGGCTACGAGTGAATAGTAGGCCATCGTAAAATCCGGTTAGGCGTTTGTAAGCTGTTCACGAGCAACGCCGCTGACTGTTTTTGCGAGTTCCGGACGAAGGAATGTCGCAAGTGCTTCAGCAACCGCTTCGCTGGTGTAATCCAGAGAAACGTTCTGGCCTTCAAAGCTAACCTTGAAGCCGGAAAGAATTTCAGAGTCGGAAGTCAGTTCAATTGTATTGCCGGACTTCTTGGCAAGTTCGGCGCAGAAGGAAGCAAGGCCTGCTTTGTCGCTTTCGCTAACAACGAGTTCAACACCGCCGGTGCCCTGGCTGGCCACACTGGTGATTATGTTTTTCAGTAAATCATCGGAAAGGGAGCCTTCAACTTCTTTGCCGAGCACTTCAGTAACCACTTTTTCGCAGCCTTGGCCGACGGTAATCAAAAGATCGCGTGCTGCCTGCTGGAGGGTTTTAACGGAACGTTCTGCAAATGCTTCGGATGAGACTCTTGATTTTTCGAGGTTCTGGTGGGCTTTTTCTTCCGATTCCGCAACAATTTTGGCGGCTTTTTCTTTGGCTTGGGAGATGATATTGGCAGCCTCTTCGTTGGCTTTATCAACCCCTTCTTTTTGAATCTGTTTGATCAAATGCTGTAATTTTTCGGCCATGTTACTCTCCGGTTTTAGTAAAAGAAGTATCGATATAAATAGATTGATCTCTTCTTGCAAGTCTCATTTAGCAATTTATTCAAATCCTAATAGGATTAGTCCGTGTTTTCACTCTTGATCAAATGTTTGAGTAACTGCAATACGGTTTCTCCAGTAATCTGGAGACTGTCTGCACTAATATTTTCCAGACTGTCCGAATCCGTATGCCAATGGTCGTTAATCCCTGGTTCTGAACCGTATCGAAAATCAATGATATCGATGGCCGCGATGCCGATTTCAAGAAACGGGACGTGGTCATCGGTGATTACAGAACGTGAAAGAGAAAAATATTTTCGATTACCGGTCGCATGGGCGGCATCCAGTAAATCCTGCACAAGTACCCGAGAACTATTATAGGGAATGGTAAAGTTAAGATCCTTGTCACCGACCATATCCAACAGGATCATCGCTTTAATGTTCTTATGTTCTCCGGAGAGGGCTAGACTGGAGGCCATTCGCCGGCTGCCATGCAGCCCATCTCCCCGAATATAGCCAGCAATCCCTTCCTCTCCGTCAAAGAAGGCAAATACCAGTCCAACATCCGGTGTCACTCCGGAAGTCTGAATAAGACGCGCAAGCTCCAGCAATACTCCTGTGCTGGAACCGGAGTCGTTTGCGCCCTGAAATCCTTCAATCCCGGGCATCGTATCAAAGTGCGAGCCCAGAATAATCCATTGATCGGTTTTTCCGGGAATGCGGCCAACCACGTTTCGCATGGTTTTTTCACCATCCGGCGTCCTATCCGTAAACGTATCGACCTTGGTAGGTACACCGAAGTTCTTCAGCCGCTCAGTAATATGGTTAGCGGCTTTCCAGCCATTGGGCGTACCGGCATCACGGGGAGTAAACTGAACCAGCGCTTCGACCTCAGCAAAAGCACGCTGACCATCAAAACGGATGTTTTCACCCCATTGTTCCGGCTGGCAACCAGCAAAGAGGAGGCAACTTGTTAATAGGAAACCACAGACTGTTTTTGAATGTATTATCTGCAGAACACTCAACGTCTATTTCCTTGATAATTCAACTTTCGTTACCTTGATCATGCGCTTCGGTAAAATGATGAATAATTTGTCGACTTGTCCGGTGATGCGGACTTTGGTCTTTGACGAAATTTCAATTCCCTGCCAAGAGCTGTTTCTTACGACAATTTTAATGGTGCCGGTACTATCATTAAAAGCATACTGATCTTCATTCAGACGCTTGGTAATAAAACCTTCTAGTACAACCCAGCTCTTGTCGGAAAGCTTTTTGGCTTTCTCAATAGACACAACCTCCGACTCTTCATCGATAAACTGGGCCTGAACGAAAGAACCCAGAAACAGCGAACAACTCGCGACCAATAGTAAGCATTTTTTAATCATGATTTTTTTCGATAGCATTTTTAATTATTTTTCAGCTTCTTCTTTGGCCTTGTGTATGCGCTCAACAACAGAGTCGCACATTTCCTGGTCTTCCTTCAGTGCACGTACGGCGGCATCGCGGCCCTGACCGAGTTGATTGCCGTCCATGGAGAGCCATGAACCCTTTTTATCGATGATTCCGGCATCAATGGCGCAGTCAATCACTGTGCCGGTGTAGGAAATGCCTTCGGCATAGAGAATGTCGAATTCGGCTTGGGTGAATGGAGCCGCCACCTTGTTCTTAACCACTTTCACGCGCGTGCGGTTTCCATAGGTTACGCCTGCAGAATCTTTCAACTGGCCAATTCGACGGATATCCAAGCGGACGGAGGAGTAGAATTTAAGGGCACGGCCACCGGGCGTGGTTTCCGGACTACCAAACATGACGCCCACTTTTTCACGAATCTGATTGGTAAAGATGACAATGCAATCGGAATGGCTGATGGCCGAAACCAGTTTGCGCAATGCCTGCGACATTAGACGGGCCTGCAGGCCGACGTGCGATTGTCCCATTTCACCTTCGAGTTCCGCTCGAGGGGCGAGGGCGGCTACGGAGTCGACCACAACCACGTCCAGCGAATTACTTTTCACCAGTGCTTCACAGATGTTCAGAGCTTCTTCACCGGAATCTGGCTGCGAAACCAGCAGGTTGTCAATGTCGACACCGATCTTCTTGGCATAACCCGGATCGAGGGCGTGTTCGGTATCGATAAAGGCTGCGGAACCGCCAGCTTTCTGAGCGTTGGCGATCACGTGGGAGACTAAGGTAGTTTTACCTGAAGATTCCGGGCCATAGATTTCGACGATACGTCCGCGGGGAAGGCCGCCTATGCCCAATGCAATATCCAGCGTCAAAGCGCCCGTTGAAATGGATTCAATTTTCGTATTGGCCGCAGCATCGCCCAGTTTGATAATAGACCCTTCACCATACTGCTTCTGAATTTGTGCAATTACGGTGTTAAGTGCGGATGCGGGGTCTTTTGGGGCTGATTTCTTAGCTGCCATGGGGTAGATCTCCTGAGTCGAATGCATTGAAGTTGAAAAACGAGGATTGTTATCCAACAGCCCCCTAAATGTCAACGGCATCTGCCTTCGTAAAGCTACGGTTTTCTATCCTTCGATTTTTTTACTAACAGTGCGGGGAAGTAGGCTGAAGGTTCTACCAAAAGTATGAATGCGCTCAGGGCCAAACGATGAGAGGCATTCATGCGGGGTGATGGTTAGCTTTTTATGGGTGTGAGTTGGATTGAATAGCGAAGGTTAAAGGTTTTTACGCTCTCATTGGTGCCTCCAGGGCACAGCAGGGCGGATGGTACACAAGGTTTTGGCCTTGTGAGTGTTCTTTGACATCTGGATATTGATTGATCAGGCGGCCTGCCGGGTCAGCTCGACCCATTGGTCGGAATAGAGCATTTGCCTTTGAGTCATTCGAGCTCGACGGGTGGTTTGTGCCCGAGACTTCCGTGCGGCCGCATGAAGTTGTAGTAGACCACGAAGAGGGACGTGAGTACGCAGGCTAGCCTGCTCGTGGGCGGGTATGGAATTTGTACGTGCGATTGAGTCGTTCAACGAACTGTTTGTATTCATGGTAGATTTCGCTTTCGGGGTCGAGATTTTTAAGTCCGATGACGGTGCGTTTGGTGAGTATATCAGAACCACCTTTCTTGATGGCGGCCGTATTGTAGGCGACGACGGCACTGTCGTAGGAAGGCAGGCCGTTAGTAATGAGTTCGCCGGTACTGCACTTGGGGGCTTCGGGGGGACTGTAGCAGTTATGGATTAGTGCAAGTGCCGGTCCGGCTCCCTGGGTTTCTGAGAGATTCCATCCGCAGATAATACGGCGCATTTTTGAGATGATGAACCAGGTGTATCGAGTGACTCTGTTTACTTTAATATAGGAGACAGAATAATTTATCCTGTCATCCGCTTGAGCAGAAATCATTCTGCCTGAAATACGTTTTAAAAAGACTCGCGTTGAATGCTGAGTCTGGGATAGTCGCGCGCTTTAAAGCACTTGAACTGGAACATAACGATTTTACCAAGTACGGGATCACATTATGCAGGAAATCACCAATAAGCTATTTAAACTAAAAATCGAACGCCCGAAGAATGTAAAAAACGATATTCTCTCCGGTTTAACCGTGGCGCTCGTGCTCGTTCCTGAGGCCTTGGCCTTTTCATTTGTTGCACGCGTAGATCCGATTGTTGGTCTTTATGCAGCCTTCATGATGGGACTTATTACTGCGATCTTCGGCGGACGTCCGGGCATGATCTCCGGCGCAACTGGCGCAGTCGCCGTTATTTTTGCTCCGCTGATGATTGGTTTATATGGAGAGGGCTTAACTGCGCAGGAAGCCGAAGGTTATCTTTTTGCCACGGTAACGCTAATGGGTATTTTCCAAATGCTCTTCGGTATTTTTAAGTTGGGTAAATTTGTTCGCATGGTGCCGCATCCGGTAATGCTGGGATTTGTGAACGGATTGGCGATTATTATCTTTAAGGCTCAGTTTGAGATGTTTCATATCGGGCATGGCGAACATGCCCACCTGTTGGCACCCACCCAGATGGGAATCATGATTGCTATGATTATGCTCACCATGGCCGTCAGCCATTTTTCCCCGAAATTAACCAAAGCGGTACCCGCTACCCTGATGGCCATTATTATCGTCACCGTCCTCTCCCTCATCTTAAAACGTGCGGGTATTCATGAAGAACGCACCGTAATCGATTTTGTTCAGAATATTGATCCCACGAAAACAACCATTAAAGCATCCCTGCCACGGTTTATGATTCCGAGTATGCCGTTTACGTTGGATAACTTAAAACTCATCCTTCCGTTCTCCTTCCTGGCGGCCTGCGTAGGTTTGATTGAATCGCTCATGACACTTACTCTGATTGATGAGCTGACCGGCACCCGTGGCCGGAGTAACCGCGAAAGTATTGCGCAGGGACTGGCCAACATTACCAACGGATTCTTCGGTGGTATGGGCGGTTGTGTGACCATGGGTCAGAGTATGATTAATATCCATGGAGGTGGCCGTGGCCGTCTGTCGGGAATTTCTGCAGCTACGTTCCTTTTGATTATTCTATTATTTGCCTACCCCTTAATTGAAATCATTCCGCTCTCTGCACTGGTAGGCGTCATGTTCATGTTGGTGATTGCGACCTTTGAGTGGTCAAGCTTCCGCATCATTTCACGCATTCCTAAGATTGATGCTTTCATCATTATTTTAGTTTCAGCCGTCACCGTGCTCGTCAATATTGCCACTGCGGTATTTATCGGCATCATTGTATCGGCATTGGGGTTTGCCTGGGAGCATGGTAAAAAAATTCATGCCACCGTAAGTACCTCCGAAAACGGCGCAAAGGTTTATACCTTACAAAGCGCGCTCTTTTTCGGTTCTGCGCAATCGTTTAAAGAACTATTTGATCCCGTTAATGATCCGCAGGATGTGGTGATTGATTTCGAAAATGCTCGGGTCTATGACCACTCGGGCATTGAAATTATTAACAATATAACCGAGCGCTATGCCGAACAGGGAAAGAATCTTCATCTACTTAATCTGAGCAAGGAGTGCTCTGAACTGCTTGAAAAGGCCGATAACATAGTTGAGCTCAGCGTTGTCGAAGATCTCGACTGGCACATCGCCGACGACCGTTTGGCTTAGTCTCTTCAAGAGAGGTGGATAGCATCTATCTTCTCCGCAAAGGAATGATTTTGGCGTGTCCGCCGGCCATGTGTTGGGGATAGCTCGACCCTATTCGAAAAGTGATCGCATCGCCATGCGAATTGATCTTTAAAGAGGTCGTAATACTTTGATGCATTCAAGCTGAAGTAGGATTTGGGAAATTCCTGCACCTAATCTTCGGTAACAAATCCCATGACGCGGTCGACGCCGACACAATTGTACCAGGAGCGGTCGAAGAGGGCGATCTCGCTGCTGACCGGGAGATCAGGAACATAACGTTGGAAATACCATTGGGTTTCTTCGCGCTCCGTCGGCTTGCCTTTGGCCACGACACTGCAGACGCGGGGATTGAGACATTCGGTAATGCGTTTGATAGCGCCGCCTTTTCCGGCGGCATCGCGGCCTTCGAATAGCACGACTACTTTCAGGCCCTTGTGCTTGACCCATTCCTGCAGCTTGACCAATTCAACCTGCAGGCGCGTCAGTTCTGTCTCGTAATATTCTTTTTGAAGTTTGCCGTTTTTTTTGTAGCCCTGTTTCTTTTTTCCGTCCGACACAACGCGCCTCCGTATAGGGTTCGAATTTCACCGAACAGTTTAGGCCGCTGAAAAGAATGCGTCAATTTCCAAGGGTTGGAAGATCTTGGGTTGTAGCATGGAGACTGGGAGCGAAAGCATCCAGATTCCTCATGGTCCTGCGGTGCGACAGGCGGACATTGGGAACCATGTCCCCCCACCTCTTCATTAAATATATGGTGAGCTCTAACCGTTTCCAATGGTTGGAAACTTCGGGTTCAGCGGTCGGATAGATATTGCGTAGCCAGGGTTTAATACCCCGCTTCTTGCAGCGTATTTTTGAATTTGTAACAAGGGAAATTGCAACGGATTGATAGAGGCAACGGATCGTTCCTTTTGTATTCTTCCAATCTGTTGCCCTTATCAATCCGTTGCAAATAATCCTATCTGGAAAAGATAGGGTCGCCCGGCGGGAATGATTTCCGGGATCCATATCACACCAGTACAGCGCAAACGGTCCCGATTAGGATCTTCGGTTCTGTACGCATTAGAAATTCTTTATTTTGGGTTGTTCTTGCTGAAAAGCGTACTCATCTCTAAGATTTTACCAGTTTTGTATATTATGATTTTCAGGGGAAGGGTGGGGGCAGGTCTTGGCTATTCAGCTGGGGCCAATGATTCGATCAGCTTTCTCCCCCCTTTTATAGATTTGTATGAGCAAGTTCATTGGAGTTTTGAGGCATGGCTAAGAAAAAAGCAGCGGCGAAAAACAATAAATCCTTTGAGGAATCCCTTTGGGAAACCGCGACGAAGCTACGGGGCAGTGTCGAGTCGTCTGAATATAAGCATGTGGTGCTGAGTCTGATCTTTCTGAAGTTTGTTTCGGATAAGTTTGAGGAGCGGCGCGCGGAGCTGATTGCGGAGGGGAAGGATAAATACGTCGATATGGTGGAGTTCTACACCATGCAGAATGTGTTCTATCTGCCAGAGACGTCGCGTTGGAGCTATATTCAACAGCACGCCAAGCAGGGCGATATTGCCATTAAGATCGATTCGGCGCTGAAGGATGTGGAGAAGAGCAATGCCTCGCTGAAGGGTGCGCTGCCGGATAACTATTTCTCCCGCCTGGGGCTGGATGCCAGTAAACTGTCGGCCCTGATCGATGCCATTAACAATATCGACACGGTGGAGGATAATGAAGAAGACACCGTTGGCCGCGTCTATGAATACTTTTTAGGCAAGTTCGCCGCCTCGGAAGGAAAGTTGGGGGGCGAGTTCTATACGCCCAAGAGCGTGGTGAATTTGATCGCGGAAATGATCGAACCATTTAAAGGCAAGATCTACGACCCCTGCTGCGGATCGGGCGGTATGTTCGTGCAGTCGTTGAAATTTGTGCAGAGCCACCATGGCAACACCAAAGACATCTCGGTCTACGGGCAGGAGTTCACCGCCACCACCTACAAGCTGGCCAAGATGAACCTCGCGGTGCGCGGGCTTTCGGCCAATCTCGGTGAAGTCCCCGCCGATACCTTCTTTAAGGCCTCTTCCGCAGAATCGGTGGGTAGTATGCTGCCCTTTTATGCCCCTAACCCCTGAAAACAGGAGATTTTCCTTTAAAATA
>JADGFE010000066.1 GCA_016744085.1 Kiritimatiellales bacterium
TGGGTATCGAGACGAAGAATACCTGCACCTCAAAATCTACGATCTGCCCAATATCTCAACGAGAAGAGAGCTCTAAAAACGCACTTCCGTGAAGAACCCAAATTCCCGCTATACCGTTTTCTATTATCTGCATCGTTCTTACCCTTGTTACATCTAAGCAAGCAAACTCACCAAAGAAAAGATGAAGCAATTTCTGAATAATCCTGATGATTATGCGGAGTGGGAATTTTATGAAAAGACAACTTGGGCGAACGCATGATGCTTTCCCAAATGAATCAAAGCTTTCCACTTCAGACTCTCCGCTCAGCGATGAGGCCTATCGTAAATTGCTAGGTATGATGCATGATGAAAAGAATACCGACATGAGTGCAGAACGATTTTCGAGCAATATGAATGCACTGAATAACCAGATTATTCAGCAAGCGGGCAATATGCTCACACCTGAGCAGCTGATCGAATTTAAAGGCGCCATTAAAACTTCTTCTGAAATAACTGGAAATGGCTAGTCAGATGCTTGGCGGGAAATAGAACTATAGCGCTTTTATAATCAAAGCAACCGAAGTGATCAAAAGTACGGCATAGATCAAAAAGGTGTAGTGCTTTTGCTCGGTTTTATGGGTGAGCCACCAGCCGAGAGCAACACCCAACGGGATGATCGGCAACAGCACCGCCCCCAACTTTAGATTTTCTGGCTGAATACGACCAAACATGGAGAAAGGCAGTAGCTTGATCAAATTAAGCATCCAGAAAAAGGCACAGCTAGTTCCTGCAAATTTTTTCTTTTCCAGCTGCTGAGGCAACAAATACATCTGCATCACAGGCCCCGCCGCATGCGCAAGCGTCGAGGTCATGCCGGCACCAAAACCAAAAATATTTCCTTTGAGCCAATTAGGTTCTGAAGCATGAATATGCTGCAGAATCCACTTCTTCGTTGCAAAGTAGAGCACAAAGACAACACCAAGGAGCCCGATCAGAATCTTTAGGACCTTATCAGAAACCGCAATCATTGCCGACTCGTCGGAAACGAATAAGAAGCTTGCCACCACCACACCAACAATAGTTGCCGGCATTAAATATATTAATCGCCCCCACTGAACATGCCGCCAATAAAACAGCAGAGCAACCAGATCCATCAGGCAGAGCATGGGGAGCATAAACCCCACCGCCGCACGCGCCGCCTGCGCCTGAGCGGGCCAGACCAGAATCAAAATCGGCAAGGCAATAGCGCCCACCGGAAATCCACCCTTGCTCATGCCAATCAGAAAAAGGCTCAGCCCGATCAAAAACAGGTCGAGTAGAGCGTAGTGCGAAAGAAACTCCATTCGAACTAAGCCCCGATGCGGCCCTTGCTGGAAGGAAGCAGATCAAGCGCACGAGGATCAGAATCGCATGCAACACGCAGAGCGCGGGCAACCGCTTTAAAGATGGCTTCTATACAGTGGTGCAGATCCTCACCGTATTTTAATTCAATATGCAGATTCATTTTAGCTGAATCACAAAATGAGCGCCAAAAATGCTTAATAATAATCACATCAAAATCCCGGATATAGCTTTGCTCATGCTCCATCGTGTAAACGAAGAAAGGCCGACCGCCCAGATCCAGACATACTTCGGCTTGTGCTGAGGCCTCATCCATCGGCAACACCCAGAAACCATAACGGTTAATGCCCTTACGGTCGCCCAGAGCCTCGTTCAGCGCCTCACCCAGCACAATACCCACATCCTCAACAAGATGATGATAATCCACATCGATGTCGCCGGTTGCCTTAACTTTCAGGTCAAACAAAGCATGCTTAGCCAGAAGGTCCAGCATATGGTCGAAGAACGGCACCCCAGTGGAATTCTCATAGTTCGCCTTGCCATCAACATTCAATGACAGATCAATCTGTGTTTCCTTCGTATTTCGTTCAATATGTGCTGATCGGGACTGTTCCATAATTATTCCTTAAGTTGCGAGTAACTTAAAAGTGGTCCCTGCTCTCATCAAGCTATAAAGAACTGAGGTTTCTATTCGCCGATACAAAAATACCCGCGAACCGATCGGTTGCGGGTATTTATTAAAAAACGAAAGTGACAGGATTATTCAGCAGTTGCTGAATTTGTGCTGACATTTGTTTCCTCTATTTCTACAGGAGTCGTATCCGGCGCCACAATTTCGATGGGCTCATCAATATTTACAGGTGCATTTGTAGAGGCACTCCACCCTTCATTTTTAAGCGACTCGATTGCTGCAGCCGCACTGTCGGCAACCGTCTGGTAGTGCGTAAGAAGAATTGATTCATACAGCTTATCGATTTCCGACAAACGTTTGGTCGCCCCATCAACGGCTTCCTTATTGGCAGAGAGGGTTTCTTCTAGGTCGGCGACCGCAACGGTATTCGCTGCACTCATTACCTTAGAGGCCTCGGCATAGCCTTTAATAATCTTTAGCTGAGCTGTTGCCTCATCAAGCGCGGTTTTCAACTCGATAACTTCAGCTCCATTTTCCTTACTTTTTTCCAGGCTGGTCATTGAAGATTTTTTCAGTACGTCAATGGAAGCTTCATGCGCATCCGCACGATTGGTATAATCCTTGTGCGATGCATCAATCATTTCCTGAACCTGACTCGACGTAGCACATCCGGATACAATCAGTGCTGAAACTAATACAATACTTGAGTAAATGGTTTTCATGGCATTCTCCTATGCGGCTTCATCCGCGCTCTTTAATGAACGCTAAGTCCTTCACCCTTCTGGGTCAACTTTTATTTGATGCCGTGATAATTCGAGCGAAGTAAACCAATACCACGCATTAAATAGTACTATACCTGTACTTGATTATAAGATCCTCCTGCATATACTCGAACTCACTTAAAATAAAAGGGATTAAAATGGCCTCAATTACTTTAAAAGGAAATCCAATCAATACTGTCGGCGCGCTTCCAGCTGCCGGATCTGCAGCTCCGGCGTTCTCAGCTCTTAAAACCGACCTGTCCGAATGTTCACTTTCAGACCTTTCAGGAAAAAAGATTGTGCTTAATATTTTTCCAAGCATTGATACCGGCGTATGCGCTATGTCGACAACCCGTTTTAATAAAGAAGCCGGCGCTCTGGAAAATACGGTTGTTCTCTGCGTCTCCGTTGACCTTCCGTTTGCATTAGGCCGCTTCTGCGGTGCAGAAAGACTCGAAGCTGTTGTACCGGTTTCAACATTCCGCAATCCTGAATTCGGCAGTGGTTATGGCGTAACAATTGCGGACGGACCTTTGGCAGGGCTGCTCTCACGTGCCGTTGTCGTAATTGATGAATCCGGCAATGTTATTTATACTGAGCAGGTTCCGGAAATCACTCAGGAACCTAACTATGATGCTGCCCTGGCAGCACTCTAAAAACCAATTCCCAAGAAGCACCCCACCTGAACGGATCGCCCCTCCCCGTGGCGATCCATTCACCTTTTGTGGGATAATCCAACACCAGCCTTTCACTACGGCGAAAAACAAAATAGGTTGTTCCCGTCGATTTACTGGAGAAACTCTATGACGCGTTGCAAAAGCTGCCTGACAAAAACCGAGCCTCTCAACGGTCTGTGCCCTGTATGCGGGATTGTGCAGGATAAAAAGTCAGGAGAATTATCCTCAGAAGAGAAAAAGGTTCGATTTCATGCCCGTGCCATACGGTTCGTCGCCATGGTTCATCTGGCCGGCACTGCAATGCTCGTTATGATAATGCCTGAATTTCCGGCTCCAGGCGCCATTGCAATATTAGCTGTTATTAATGCATTTCTTGCGTACGGCCTCGTGCGGTATTCACTTATTGCTTACAAAGCGGCTACGGGTTTCTATTTTCTGATGGGAATGGTCGGCGTGATTTCCATTCAGAAAGGAGCCATCTATCTTGGATGGCTTTTACTGGCACTGGTTGCGCTTTACCTAATTGGCAACGGAATCTCCAAAGCCATCTTTGAGCGGAACCTTCCGGAAGCTACTTAGAATCTTCGGCTATCATAAGCCCAATGAAGAAGGGCCTGTCGCTGTCGGGGGCGGCAACTAAGGTCACCGCGTGCGCAGTTTTTTGATATCTGGGCAATGTGCCGGGTCATAGCACGCCAGCGCTTAATCTATCTATCATCGTCATCGTGGCGACGACCCCTGTAATAGCGACAGTACCATTGAAACCAGCCTCGAGCAGGATCAATCCAATCCTTTTCAAGCCAGTAGCTGAGCGGTTTTGAAGCGTTAATCCCGAAACAATTGCGTTTCGGATCATGACGATCCGCGCAAAGCTTTGCACCTGAAAACCAAGAAGCGGGAAATTCATCACGGCAATCCGTCATGCATTTCCCGCCAAAGATACCCATTTCGGGCATCTATCTTGGTGTCAGCTCCGGAACAAAATCCGGATGGAAGTTGTGCCCGACCGGCTCAGATAGGAAGTATGCATCCCCTATTACATCCGGTCATGGACACCAACTTCTCTTTTCATCGGTTCCTAGCGCTCACCCATTGGGGTGTAAGGACGCAGGCTTGCACCCGTGTAAACCTGACGCGGACGGTTGATGCGCATATTCTGCACGTGCATTTCACGCCAGTTGGCAATCCAACCCGGCATACGGCCGATGGCAAACAGAACCGTGAACATATCAACCGGAATACCGATCGCACGCAGCAGGATACCACTGTAGAAGTCGACGTTCGGGTAAAGATTACGTTCTACGAAGTAAGAATCGCTACGGGCCATTTCTTCCAGTTCCTTAGCAATATCCAGCAACGGATCTTCGATATTCATCGCTTTCAGAACAATATCAACCTGTTCCTTCAGGATCTTGGCGCGCGGATCGAAGCTCTTATAAACACGATGACCAAAGCCCATCAATTTAACGTTGGAGTTCTTGTCCTTGGCCTGCTCAACATATTCCTTCGGATCGATTCCATTTTCGTGGATGTTGGTCAGCATCTTGATCACTTCAGCATTAGCGCCACCGTGCAGTGGCCCCCAAAGGGCGCCGACACCGGCCGCAACCGAAGTGAACAGGCTGGCGCGTGAGCTACCGACCAAACGAACGGTAGAGGTGGAGCAGTTCTGCTCGTGGTCTGCATGCAGAACGAAGAACAGGTCCATTGCACGTTCTACTTCCGGAAGCACTTCATAAGGTTTGAACGTATCGGAAAACATCATATGCAGGAAGTTTCCGGTATAGCTCAGATCCGGACGCGGCGGCATGAAAGGTTTTCCAACCGAGGAACGATAGGCCCAAGCAGAAATCGCACGAACCTTTGAGAGGATCTTCATCGTAGGAACCGTGAAGCCCGGACCTTCAGTCGCGGTCGTCAGCAATTCGGTGTTGTAGCAAGCCAACGTGTTGAGCATGGCAGAAAGAACAGCCATAGGCGGTGCATTTTCCGGGAATCCGTCAAAGTGATGCTTCAGCCCGTAATGCAGGGAAGAATGTTCGCTAAGTTCTTCTTCGAATGTAGCGAGCTCTATTTCACTTGGAAGATGGCCGTACAGAACGAGAAAAGCCGTTTCCACAAATGTGGAGTTTGCTGCCAGATCTTCGATGGCATAACCGCGGTGACGCAGGATACCTTTTTCACCATCAATGAAAGTGATGTCCGAAGTGCACGAGCCTGTGTTTCCATAACCAGGGTCCAGCGTGATCATGCCGGTCTTCGCACGAAGCGAAGTAATATCAATACCAATTTCGTTTTCTGTGCCGACAATCGTGTCGAGCTCCAGCGATTTGCCATCAAACTCGATGGATGCTTTTTTATTACTCATGATTAATTCCTTCTATTTATTTAAAGCTTCTCTAACGGTCTTGCCGATATCTGCCGGCGACTCGACCACGATAATACCGCATTCCGCCATCAGTTTCTTTTTTGCAGCAGCGGATTCATCCGCTCCCGAAACGATAGCTCCTGCGTGACCCATGCGACGCCCCGGAGGCGCTGTCTGTCCGGCAATAAAACCGATCACAGGCTTACTAACATTTTCTTTTGCATACTGTGCTGCTTCAATTTCCATTGAACCACCGATTTCACCAATCATAATAATTGCTTCGGTATCAGGGTCTGCTTCAAACATTTTCAGCAGATCCAGCATAGTGGTTCCGATAATAGGGTCTCCACCAATACCAATGCAAGTCGTTTGACCAAGTCCTTCAGCGCCAAGCTGATGAGCCGCCTCATAGGTTAAGGTCCCTGATTTGGATATAAGCCCAACAGTTCCTTTTTTCGCAATGAAGCCCGGCATGATACCCACTTTGGCTTCATCCGGTGTAAGAATACCCGGGCAATTTGGACCAATAAAGCGAGAGCCGGTTGTGTCAACGAAGGCTTTCACTTCCACCATCTGGGCAACCGGAATACCTTCTGTAATACAAACAATCAGCTCAATACCTGCAGCGGCGGCTTCCATGATCGCATCGGCGGCAAAGGGAGGCGGCACAAAGATCAGCGAAACATTCGCGCCGACTTCTTCGCGGGCTTCCTTGCAGCTATTGAAAACCGGGACCTTACCTTCTAAAGCCGTTTGGCCACCTTTCCCAGGCGTTACTCCACCTACCACGTTTCCGCCATATTCCAGGCATTGCGTTGCATGAAAGGTTCCTTCGGAACCGGTGATGCCCTGTACGATAATTTTTGAATCTTTATTAACTAAAATAGACATAACAATCAGCCTCTCGCAGCTTCTACAACTTTTTGCGCGGCATCGGCAAAGGAATCCGCGGATATTAACGATACATCGGAATTTGCCAGCAACTCTTTCGCCACTTCGGCATTGGTTCCGGCCAAACGAACGACCACCGGCACATTCAGGTCCAGCACCTTAACCGCTTCAATAATCCCGTTGGCAATACGGTCGCAACGGACAATGCCTCCGAAAATATTAATCAGCACAGCTTTCACGTTTGGATCTGACAAAATAATTCGGAACCCGTTTTTCACGGTTTCAACATTTGCTCCACCGCCAACATCCAAAAAATTGGCTGGTGATCCACCGACCTGCTCAATAACATCCATCGTGGCCATGGCCAGACCCGCACCGTTCACCATGCAACCCACAGTTCCATCGAGTTTGATGTAGTTTAGATTATACTTAGCCGCTTCAACCTCGGAGGGATCCTCCTCGTCGAGGTCGCGCATTGCTGCCACATCGGAGTGCAGATACAGCGCATTGTCATCGAAGTTAATTTTGGCATCGAGTGCCACAACATTACCCTGATCGGTCACAATCAGTGGATTGATTTCAACAATGGAGCAGTCGAGTTCACGGTAAAGCTGATAGAGTTTTTGGAAAATGCCGATAGCTTGCTTTGCGGCAGAGCCTTCGAGGCCGAGCGCCAGCGCCAGATTGCGTGCCTGAAAACTGCGCAGTCCAAATCCGGGGCGAATTGCTTCTTTAACAATCTTTTCAGGCGATTCTTTAGCAACCTCTTCGATTTCCATTCCGCCTTCGGATGAAACCATAAAGACATCCATCCCTTTGGAACGGTCGAGCGTGATTGCTGCGTAGAATTCCTGCTTAATATCCAGCGCTTCCGCAACCATTACCTTTTTAACTTCGCGACCTTCGGGTCCGGTCTGATGCGTGATCAGCGTCATTCCCAGAATATTCTGGATATTTTCCAGCGCCGCTTCACGTGTGGTGGAAAACTTAACGCCTCCGCCTTTACCGCGACCACCCGCATGGATCTGAGCTTTAACCACATACTGCTCGGCACCGAGCTCTTTGTTTACCTGATCAACGGCAGCTTCCGCCTGACCAATATCTTCAATGGTAACGCCATCCTGAATGGGGATGCCGTAGCCCTTGAGCAACTCTTTCGCCTGGAATTCATGTATCTTCATATTTCATTTCCCTAATAAGGTATTTCAATACCTCTTTAATCGTATACCCCATCTTACCTGATTGATCAGGAGATGGGTAGTAATCCTACGCTTTTTTCAGGTTTGCTTTAATAAATTCGCGGTTGAGTCGCGCAATGTTTTTCACATCAATTCCCTTCGGACAAGCGACTGCACATTCGTATTCGTTCGAACAGTTACCAAAACCAAGAGCGTCCATCATGTTCACCATGTTCTTAACACGCTCCGTGCGCTCCGGATGTCCCTGAGGAAGCAATGCATACTGGCTGACTTTCGCCGCTGTAAACAACATGGCCGAACCGTTCGGGCATGCCGCAACACAAGCACCGCAGCCAATACATTCCGCCGCATCCATTGCTGCTTCAGCATCGGCTTTCTTGATCGGTGTGGTTGACGCTTCCGGCGCATTACCGGTCTTCACGGAAACATATCCGCCGGCTGTAATGATGGCGTCCAGCCCACTGCGGTCAACGATCAGATCCTTAAGGACCTTGAACGGATGAGCGCGAAACGGCTCGATGGCCAATGTTTCGCCATCTTTAAATTTACGCATGTGCAATTGGCAAAGCGTGGTGCGCTCATGCGAACCGTGTGTTTTCCCATCAACCAGTGTGCCGCAGCACCCGCAGATGCCTTCCCGGCAGTCATGCTCGAATGCAATCGGCTCAACACCCTTAATGGTTAACTCTTCATTTACAACGTCGAGCATTTCGAGAAACGAAGCATCGGTATCGACGTCGTTGGCCTGATAGGTTTCAAAGCGCCCTTCTTCATCCTTGCTCTGGCGCCAGACTTTTAGCGTTAAATTGATAGTATTAGACATTACTTGTAAGACCTCTGCGTTAATTTCACCTCTTCAAACTCAAGCAGTTCTTTATGCAGAACCGGTTCGTTTTCCAACCCCTGGAATTCCCATGCACCCACATACGCAAAGTTTTTGTCATCGCGCTGGGCTTCCCCCTCTTCAGTCTGACTTTCCGCACGGAAATGCCCACCACATGATTCCGAACGATTCAGCGCATCCTTCACCATCAGCTCAGCAAACTCCATGAAGTCAGCAACACGATTGGCTTTTTCAAGTGCCTGATTCAAATCGTCTGCAGAACCCGGAACATTGACCCGTTTCCAAAATTCCTCGCGGATTTTTGGAATTTTTCGTAGAGCTTCTTTCAGCCCTTCTTCCGTACGAGACATGCCGCAGTTTTCCCACATCAGCAGACCCAGTTCTTTATGAAAATCGTCCACGGTGCGATCGCCATTGACCGCCAGCAGTTTATCCAGTTTGTCCTGCGCGTGCTTTTCCGCTTCCGCAAAAGCTTCATGCGCGGTTGAAACCTTCTCAAGTTTCGTGGAGGCCAGATAATCATTAATCGTGTTCGGCAGAACAAAATAGCCGTCCGCCAGCCCCTGCATTAATGCACTTGCACCCAAACGGTTGGCACCGTGATCGGAGAAGTTACATTCGCCGAGAGCATAGAGCCCCGGCAACGTGGTCATCAGATTATAATCCACCCAGAGTCCACCCATCGTATAGTGGACGGCGGGAAAGATCATCATCGGCGTGGTATACGGATCTTCATCGGTAATCCGGTTATACATTTCAAACAGGTTACCGTATTTGGCTTCGATATTATCTTTTCCGAGGCGCTCAATGGCATCAGCAAAGTCGAGATATACCGCCTGACCAGTCGAACCAACACCGCGACCTTCATCGCAGACAATTTTAGCGTTACGCGAAGCTAGGTCGCGCGGAACGAGGTTCCCGAAACTTGGATACTTGCGTTCCAGATAATAATCGCGTTCCTCTTCCGGAATCTGATTCGCAGGACGCTTGTCGCCTTTTTCCTTCGGAACCCAGATGCGGCCGTCATTACGAAGACTCTCAGACATCAAGGTAAGTTTAGACTGATATTCTCCGTGTACTGGGATACAGGTTGGGTGAATTTGCGTGTAACAAGGATTGGCAAATGCAGCACCCTTCTTATAGGCGCGCCATGCCGCGCTGGCGTTACAGTTCATCGCGTTGGTCGAAAGGAAGAACACGTTGCCATATCCGCCGGTTGCCATCACAACAGCATCAGCTGAATGGCGGGTCAGTTCGCCGGTAACCAGATCGCGCGAAATAATACCGCGGGCCTGACCATCAACCACGACCACATCAATCACTTCGCAGCGGGTGTGCATTTTAACGCCGCCCTTGTTGATCTCTTTGCTGAGCGCGCCGTACGCACCGATCAAAAGCTGCTGACCGGTCTGGCCGCGGGCATAGAACGTACGAGAAACCTGAGCACCGCCGAACGAGCGATTGTCGAGGTAGCCACCGTATTCACGGGCAAAAGGGATACCCTGAGCAACACAGTGGTCGATAATCAGGTTACTGCATTCCGCCAAACGATGAACGTTGGCCTCGCGGGATCGGAAGTCACCGCCTTTAACGGTGTCGTAGAACAAACGATAAACGGAGTCACCGTCGTTTGGATAATTTTTCGCCGCGTTGATGCCGCCCTGCGCCGCAATAGAGTGTGCGCGGCGGGGGCTGTCGGAATACGTAAAGCAATCAACCTCATAGCCGAGTTCGGATAGCGTGGCAGCGGCAGAAGCACCGGCGAGGCCGGAACCGACAACAATAACGCTGTGCTTACGTTTGTTAGCCGGGTTTACAAGTTTGACGTTGAATTTGTGCTTGGTCCATTTTTCGGCCATCGGGCCTTCAGGAATTTTTGCATCGAGTTTAATCATAATAAGTCCCCTGCGAATAAATTAGCGAATGAATGCGATGATCGGAATGATCGCGAAGGTGGATGCCATGGCAATGGCCACGAGCATGCTGACGAGCTTAATCTTGCTACCTTCGCGCGGAATATAGAGACCGTAAGTCTGAAGCGAACTCTGCAACGCGTGACTCAGATGCAGGCCAACCGCCACCATAAATAGCACGTAGAAAATAACGTGTACGGGATCCTGAAAACGGGCCAGAACCATTCCGTAAACATCGTTAGCCATGTGACCATGCATATCCACCTGCTCTTTTGCCTTAAAGGTAAAGTCGAGTAGATGCTTAATGATGAAGATAAAAATCATTCCCCCCGAAACCGGCATCAACTTAGCCGCTAACGAACGTTCCTTTGATGACTTCTGGGAATGCCGTTTATCCGATGCTTTCTTATTGGCCAGCACAACGCGGAAGCCCATAAACATATGAACACTGATTGAAATAAGCATCAGCACCTCAATACCGATAACTACCGGCACCAGCTGATGCAGATGCATCGCGTAGGAATTAAACATCTCTGGACCAAACAGGAACAGAATGTTTCCTCCCATGTGCGGAATCAGAAACATTAAAAACATAATAAGCCCTGATGTTGCCAACAGTAGCTTTTGGCCGATCGAAGACAGCCATGTAGAATTATTTTTCATTCGAAATACACCCTCTAATTTTCAACTAATTTTCCGCGCCCAGCCGGATCACGGCTCCCTGATAAATAGGAACCCCTCCGTTTTCAGAGCACCCCCTAAGAAATAAGTAGCCGAGTAAAGCCAAAATTAATCAGCAGGGAAATACAAATCTGTGCATAAAATTCCTTAAAGTTTGTCCGCATTTTCTTATGGATATTTTTCTACCGATATTCATTGCAGGGCTACTACCTCGGTGCTAATTTCCCCGCATTGCAAAAAAATTAACGCAAATTCAGGAGGAAAAAATGGCTAGAAAAAAAATCGCATTGGTCGGCGCCGGACAGATTGGCGGAACCATGGCACTACTTGCTGCTCAGAAAGAACTGGGCGACGTTGTAACAATTGATATTGCTGAAGGTGTCCCGCAGGGAAAGAGCCTCGACATCACACATGGCGCAACCATTATCCCTTCATCCAGCAACCTGACTGGGTCTAACGACTACGCGGCCATGAAAGATGCTGACGTTGTAATCGTAACTGCCGGCCTGCCCCGCAAGCCGGGAATGAGCCGCGATGATCTGCTCGAAGTAAACTGCGGCATCATTAAGTCCGTTGGTGAAAACATTAAAGAACAGGCCCCGAACGCCTTTGTTATCGTAGTAACCAACCCGCTCGACGCGATGGTTTATTTGATGCAGAAGGTAACCGGATTCCCAGCCCACAAAGTTTGTGGCATGGCTGGTGTTCTCGACAGCTCCCGCTTTTCTTCATTGATCGCTCTCGAACTCGGCGTTGCTGCTGAAGACGTAACCGCCATGGTTATGGGTGGACACGGTGACACTATGGTTCCTCTGACTCGCTATGCTACAGCGGGTGGCGTTCCTGTTACGCAACTACTTGATATGGATACCCTCAACGCAATTGCGGCACGCACGGCCAAAGCCGGCGGCGAAATCGTTGGTTTGCTGAAAACCGGTTCTGCATTCTACAGCCCGGGCATTTCTGCCATCAAAATGGCCGAAGCCTATCTTAAGGATAAGAAGAGCATCCTCACTTGCGCCGCTTTGCTTGATGGAGAATATGGCGTGAACGGACTGTACTCCGGTGTTCCTGTTGTTATGGGAGCTGGTGGTGTTGAGAAGATTATCGAAGTCGAACTCGACGAAACCGAAAAAGCGGCATTCGATGTTTCCATCGCAGCCGTTAAAGAACTCACTGAATGGGTCGAAAGTAACGTCGCCTAGTTTCAGATCAGCCATGCCCATTGCGGGCATGGCTTTATTTTATCGCAAAATCCCTTAATAGGTGTACCTAATGGAAGCATTTCATAATTTACTGCTCACTCAGCCTCTTATCGCCCTCTTTGCGGTAATCGCAACCGGACTGCTGCTCGGAAATGTAAAAATTAAAGGGTTGAACCTCGGAAGCTCCGGAGTCTTGTTCACAGCATTGCTGGCAGGACATCTGGGTTATAAAATTCCAAGCGGTGTAGGAACGCTCGGCCTCGTGCTATTTGTTTACTGTGTTGGAATCGGCGCCGGCGACCGCTTCTTTGCCTCCTTTGCCCGCGAAGGTGCCAATCTGGCCAAGCTGGCTGTTTTGATTGTTGGCCTCGGCGGACTTGTTACCTATGGAGCGGCTAAACTCCTCGGACTTCCTCCTGGCCTCGCCACCGGCATTTTTGCTGGCGCGCTCACTAGTACACCCGCACTCGCTGCCGCAACCGAAGGGTTGGCTGCCGCCGGCGGATCCGAAGCCGTCTCGATCGGCTATGGTATTGCCTATCCGTTCGGCGTAATCGGCGTCGTGTTGTTTGTGCAGGTTCTACCCCGAATTCTTAAACTGGATCTTGAATCCATCGATGCAGAGCATGCGGCCACAACCACGGCTGACCGCGTGGACAACGTGCTCGTCGAAGTGAGCAACCCCAACCTATTTGGCAAACAGATTTCAAAATCTGGTGTCACCAAATTCAATGCCTGCCAGATCTGTCGTATTTTTAAAGACGACCGACTCGTTCCCCTAACCTACGATGATGTCTTTAAGGAAGGGCAAATCCTCCTGCTCGTCGGCCTACATACTGAAATGGATATTGCCGTTGATTTTATTGGGAAACCAAGCGACCGAAATATCGTGCGGGATACCGACAACGAACGGCAGGAACTTATGGTCACCGCCTCCTCCTTTGCCGGCCGCACGCTGGGCGACATTGCCCCTCTCCAAAACTTTGGCATTGTCGTTACACGCATTAATCGCCTTGGACTGACCTTTGTTCCCAATGCCGATACCATTATTGAATACCACGATAAACTCACCTGCGTTGCACAACTTGATGATATCAAAAAGTTTTCCTCGGCAATTGGACATCGCAGCACCGCCGTTGACGCCACCGACCTGCTCTCCCTCTCCGCCGGCCTTACGCTCGGCATTATTGTCGGCCTTCTTCCTATTGGCCTGCCCGGCGCAACACCAGTAAACCTTGGTCTGGCCGGAGGCCCGTTGCTGGTTGCCCTGATTCTCGGGCACTTCGGTAAAGTCGGCCGTATTGTCGGATTCATCCCGCGACCTACCCGTCTGCTACTGCAGGACCTCGGACTCGTCTTCTTCCTGGCCAACGCCGGTGTACGCGGCGGCGGCATGCTGGTGGCAACATTGCAGGAACATGGCTTCTCCCTTTTTGCTATGGGGATTTGTGTTTCCGCCCTTCCATTGATCGTAGCATGGCCGATTGCAACCAAGTTCTTTAAGATGAACGCCCTTCAGGCACTCGGCGGAATTTGCGGAGGCATGACTTCCACACCCGCACTCGGAGCCATCACCGCAAAAACCGACTCCACCATCCCGGTCGTCAGCTATGTTTCTGCTTATCCAGTGGCCCTCATCGTAATGATTATCATCTCGAAAATTCTTATCCAGATTATTCAGGCAATCGCGTAATCGAGTTGCTAGGTACTGACTCTTGATCAACCACCATCCAATCGGATGGTGGTTTTTTTTGCATCTGACTATTCAAAACCTGCTCGCCATTATTGTGTTTCTTTATTTTCTTTCTTAATATGCCTCTTCCGCAGAATCGGTGGGTAGTATGCTGCCCTTTTATGCCCCTAACCCCTGAAAACAGGAGATTTTCCTTTAAAATAGACCCTTTCTTTCC
>JADGFE010000253.1 GCA_016744085.1 Kiritimatiellales bacterium
TATCTGCAAGATACTGGTGCAGATTTGCCTCCATTGCCTGTTTGTCTACTCTGTCAACACCTGGTGTCTTAGCACCGCTTGATGCCAATGTCACCCGGGCGGCTTCTTGCAGCCAGGACCGATTTGCAATGAGCCGCAACAAACGATCAAACTTTCGTTCTTTGTCATCGGTAGCCCATGTCGCTAACTTGCCCTGCATTTCTCTGATTATCAAAGGTCTTCACCTCTTTATGGTCAGTTAATTTGTTGAACAAATCGTCTTAAACTGCCCCCCTTCGCCATGTGACAGGCTTTCCCTGTCTCAAACTACTACGGGGGCTCCGCCAGCTTACCAGTCATCGGGGTCACACTCCCTTATCATCCTGATAAGCCTTCCCCAGTCTACATGTCGGACTCAAACATACTGGTTAGGTTGCCGATCGCAGTCTTTCCCCTTGCTTTCTGCAAGTCGATACGGATTTCATGGTTTAGCTGCGCACTTTCCATGATGCCCTGCTTTCCGCCATACTTGTGCGGACAACATTCGAAAGCGGCGTCCATACATATAACGTCACTTTAGTCCATATTCCACCTATCAAGCCATGTAGGTGGAGGCGACATTTCAGCCCACAGACGCGAATTAATCGGTTCGTGTTCCTCAACCTTCCAGTACTCAGCTTAGAGACGCATCTTGGCTTAATGGCTTCGCCTCACGTCCCGTTTCCCACGGGCTACGTCACCCTGTCAGTGCACGACAGGTCACCGCCGCTTCAGCTCTCGTTTTGCCGCAGCGCAAAACGGTCATTTAATATTTACCTCCTTGCATTTATTAACTCGAGAGTCGTAAGTTTTTTCAAAAAAAACGTGACATTTAAAATGGAGGGAGCATTTTAGACCTTTAAGGTGTTTTGAACGACCAAATTCAAACAAAAAAGGATCCAAAATGCTCAAGTATATTTACCAGACTCTGCGATTTTTCCGCAATGCTTTTTCAAGAAATATTACCTGGCTCATCTTTTGTATGATGGTTCTTGGCTTTATCGGAGCCTCAGAAATGATTGGTGTTACATCGTTTTGCCGATTTTGGGGCCTGAACACGACTGGCTACCATGCGTTTCTCCATTTCTTTCGGACATCAACATGGTCTCTTGATAAAGTTACAGAATACTGGAATAGATTTGTCCTTTCCCAGAATGAAACGGTGAAATCCAATGGTCGTGTGGTTTTGCAGGGAGACCATACCTATGTCCCTAAGGATGGACGTCAAATGCCTTGTGTGGCTACCTTGCATCAGCATTCAGAGACCCAAAGCAAGCCATCCTATTTCCGTGGTCATTGCTGGGGAGCCATAGGAATGCTGATTGGATCTATGGCCTCTCCTTTTTGTACACCGCTATCTCTTAAAATTCATCAAGGGCTCATTCACGTAAATGATGGAGATTGCTCTGAGGAAAGCAGAGAAACGCTGGGAACCAGGATTATTCAAATGGCGCTAAATTTTGCGATGAAGCATGATGTCCGCAGCGTCCTTACTCTGGACGCTTTTTTCCCCCAGTGCTGATGTCTTCAAATTGGCCGGTTCGGTGTGCTCTGTTCAGCATCAATCGCCATTGATTACGCTGATTATAAGAGCCAAAAAGAACTGTGTGGCCTATTTCGAAGCACAGACACCTCAAAAAAAAGGCCCAGGTCGACCACCAAAGTATGGTGAAAAGGTACGGTTATTAGAGCTATTTGATCATCAACACCTATTTTCAAAGATCAAATGCACAATTTATGGAAAAGTTGAAACAATTTCAATCACTTCCCTGGACTTACTCTGGAAGCCGACAGGTGGTTTGATCCGTTTTGTGTTGGCGATTACCAGTCGTGGCCCTATTGTATTGATGTGCAGTGATCTGCATCAAGATCCTGTTATGGCCCTTGAACTCTATTGCGCCAGGGTCCGTATCGAAACTATGTTTGATATGCTCAAGAATGTCATGGGTGTTTTTCGATATCGATTTTGGACAAAGGGTTTGCCGCGCCATTCCAGGAAGCCCAGGAAGAATAAATATTTGACTCCTCCGATGGGCACTGATCAAAAAAGAAAAGTCAGACACTGCTTTGATGCATATGAACGATTTGTCATGATCGGTTCAATTGCCCTTGGCTTGCTGCAACTGATTTCATTAAAATATCAAAATTCTGTATGGCGTGAATTTCAAGGCTTCTTGAGAACAAAATCCAGAACCCTCCCCTCTGAACGAACGGTCAAATCTGTAATCGCCAACTTACTGATTGTTGATTTATTCAATTCCGCTCCAGGAGCGATAATACGGGAAATTCAAAAATACCGTTTCAAGAAAAAAATGTTCAAACCAGGTGTTTTGCCGGAGAAGCGGACACCAGATCCAGAAACGGCTTTGCCAAAGCTTGAATGAACCGTATGGAAATGGTCAAATAGTCTCAAATTGGAATCTTAAGGGAAGGAGTGTGTCTATATATGGCCTCCCAAAGTTACGACTCTCGAGAAATCAACGGAATTATCAAAATCAGCACTGACTTTAATGGAGCTGCATGCACCGACAAAAAAGAACAAAATAACGATAAGAAGAAACAGTTTTTTTCTCATGGTTCCCTTCCTTAAATATGGGTTTGAATATAGCACAAATCTTCGTTTACACGGATGACCTGCTCTGTAATATATCCGGCACCGGTGACCAGAACAATTTTCAGCTTCCGATCCGCATGGATCTATCTTTAGATGCGTGATAGAATATCGCGCATCTGTTGTGCTGATAATTGAATGGGAAAATTTTTATTGTCCGATGCATTGACCACGGTATCAAGATGCTGTTCCGTCAGCCCGTACTTACTCAGTTTAGGCAATTGTTCACCCCAGGAATTCATGTAGTCCAGGGC
>JADGFE010000067.1 GCA_016744085.1 Kiritimatiellales bacterium
AAGTATTATTCTTGTTTTAGGCAATTAATGCAAAATTCAAATAGCAGTGCCTCGTGCCTACGTTTTCTTTTTCAACTGCTTGGTGACGCGGTAGAGTTCTGTTACTCCCCAGGCTTGGGCACCGCAACCGCGTTGGGTGTGCGGGGTGTTGCCATCGATGACTTCGGGTGACTGACGGAGGCAGCCGTGGTTGAGCACATCGGACGCACTGCCCAGAATGGCCAGTGCGGTTTTGCGCGCGGAATCGCCATGGATCATGACGAGTGCTTCGGCATAGGATGGGAAAGGCCAGGTCCAGGCGGTTCCGTTATGGTAGGCGGGTTTGCGGCGGGAGTCTTCATTACCGGTATAATTTCCCCAATACGGATGGTGCGGATCGTTGAGCAGATGCGCGTCGTTATAGACCGGGCAGGGATGTTTAACCCGTCGGTCAGCTAGACTGCGGATCGCACCGGGAATCAGAAGCTGTTCGCACGCTTCAATAATATTTTTGCAGAGAGCTTTGTCGGTTACTGCGCCGAGTGTGATGGCCAGTAGTTGGTTGGAGCGCAGGGCATCGTCGACGGCTGCATGGCGTGCGCCGGTGCCGGGCTCGCAGGCCAGACAGTCGGCGAGATAGGTAAAGTCGTCGGCTTCCACAAGGAAGAGTTCCGAAATGGATTTTTCCACCTGTTTAGCCATCTTCGGCCATTCGGGTGCTTTGTCGATTTTCGTCAGCATGTTGAGTGCATATTTCCACATCGATTGAATTTCAATCGGGTATCCCTGGCGCGGGGTGCCGGCGGGATAGTTGGTGTCCATCCAGGTGTAGTGCGATGGGCTGAAAATAAGGCCGGAATCCCAGTCGTAGGTAATCCCATTTTTAGTGCCGTTAATCAGGCCGGTTGCGAGCGAAACCAGCACTTCGCTTACGGTACGTCCATCGCCGCAGTTGGCCTTGAGAAGATTATTATTTCCCTGCGCCTGCATGAGTTCATCGCAGGCGACATAGAGCCAAAGCGGGGCATCGGATGTTTCGCGGTTATTGTCGTCGTTACCGCGAATCATGTTGGGGATGGTTCCGCCTTTTTCATATTTTGCAAACTGCAGCAGAATGTTCTGCGCTTCTTTGAGCAAGCCGGCGGCAATGATGCCGCGCAGACAGATCAGCGTGTCGCGGCCCCAGTCGAGGAACCACGGATAGCCGGCAATCACGGTTTGGAAATCGTCGCGTTTAACGATGAATTGTTCCATGGCAAGTTTCATGGACGCTTCGATGGAAACGGTTTCCTGTTTCACGGCCAGCGTTGGCTTTTTAAAGGTTGGAGCTTTGCCGATGGAGGCCACGAGCTCGGCAGTTTGCTTGCCAAGCAGATCGATTTTAAAATAGCCGGGGCTGAAGAGATCGGAGTTGCCATTGATGCCGCGTGCCTGATCGACCGGATGGCCGATTTGATAATACCACTCCGGCTCGGCGTGAAACTCGCCGCCCTTAAGGTTTAGGTTCAGTTTGCGATCGCGCGCCGGTGCAAATTCGAATCCGGTTGCGGAGGTCTTAATGTGGTTGCCCCAGGTTTCTTCCAGTCCGTAGATGGCTTTGGTGACTTCGTGGTTATTGCGGTCTTCGATATCAGCCCGAAGTACCAGCGAAATCGGCAGCTTGTTGGTAAGGTGCTCTGGATCTTTCCCGGCGTCTTCGCGCAGGAAGCTGAGCTTGATGGCGTTGGTGTCGGGATGGAGTTGAAGCGTGGCCTTGAGCGGAATTAGCTGCCCTTCGCCAACGGGTACGGCAAAGTTCCAGATTACCGTGCCGTCGTCGGCCACGGAAAACTGTTTCTGGCAATGAAGCGATAGTTCGTTGGAATAGTCGCGGCAAACCACCCATGCACGGCAGCGTGTCAGCATGGTGTGGCGATCGACCGGCACTTCGTTATGCAGGTTGGCAATCAGAAGCCCGTCATATTTGCTGCGCAGCTCGGCCCAGCCAATACGAACCTGTGAGAGCGCGCCATGCTTGTTGGCGCAGACGGCATAGCGGTTGCGGTCGTAAATTTCGCCGGCTTCGCAGGTGGTGATGACGGTGGCGTTCTGCTCTTCGCATAATTGCATGATCGGCGATTCAAAATGGCGTATGCCTTCGTTCTCGAAAATGGTCAGCTTCAGCGTCAGGGTTTGATGCGCATCCGGCGTTTCCATGGGCTGGAACAGGGCAAAGGTTTGGCCGTTGGCCTGGACCATGGATTTTTCGTGCGCCAGCGTTTTGCCGTCAGCATTTTTGAGTTCGGCAATAAACCCGCAGTCGGCTTTAACCAGAAGGAAGTGTTCTGGCGGGAGCAGGGCGGTGCGGCGAGTGTCGCGCGGCCATTGCCAGGTGGTGACAACGGGAGTTCCGTCGGCAAGTTTTTCGCAGAGGCTTTTCGGGCATTCGATCAGGCGTTTTTCATTGAAGTTTTCAAGCGCATTGAAATGCTTGAATACATCCATGGCTTTAGCGCGCAGGCATTGCTGTGCGCTGGCCTTTGTTCCGCTGAAAGGGGATTCGAGAGTTTTGTAAATATGGTTCATCCAATTGGGATTGTCGGTGAGGCAGAGCACTTCGCCGGGCTGCAATGGATAGGAGCTGTTGCGATGATGCACCGGGTTCCCTGTGAGCAGGTCGGTTCCGTAGGTTCTGAAGTCGCCGTGCCATTCCACCATGCCTTCGGTTTCGGAGTTTAGGTTTGCTAGAATAAGTAGTCGATTTTTCCCGGAGGCATCGGTGCGCAGGATGGCGGCAGCGTTGTGATGATTGTTCGTAATCATTTCAACCGAGGCATCGGCGTGGAACGCTGGGTGGATTTCCATGATGGCGTGAATCTGGCGGATCCAGTCGATCATATTATGTTCCGAGCCCCAGTTGATCGAATGCGCATTGTGTACATTAATCTGTTGTTCGGCATACCATTCAACTCCATTGGCAAACCCGAAGGCGCCGTTGTGTGCAGTGAGCGCACAGAAGGCTACGCGTAGACGTGCGAAGGAGTCTGAGGTGGCCGCAAGGCGGGCGTTATCGTGTGTTTCGCAGAAGTGAATCAGATTGCCTTTGGATTCGGATACACGGATTGATTCCGGCAGGTAGCCATCGACCTGATTTTGATCGTGGTTCTGGAAGATTTCGGAGTAGGCCCAGTTCATTCCGGAGTTTGCGAGTAGATCTTCGGTTACGTGTTTGTGGCCGCCGAGGCCTTCGAGCATGAAGATGGCATCGGGATATTCCATGCGGACCTTGGCAATAATGTATTGCCACGCTTCGAAGGGAACCATGTAGCCCGCGTCGCAGCGGAAGCCGTCGACGCCTTTGCGGCACCAGAAGAGAAAAACGTCGGCCATATGTTTCCAGAGGCCGCGGTTAGAATGGTTGAGTTCAATCAGATCGGACCATTCCACGCCCCAGACGCCCGGCGATTTGAAGGAGCCGTCTTCTTTGCGTTCGTACCATTCGGGGTGATTAATCTGCAGGCTGGCGCCCCAGCCGGTGTGGTTGATCGGCATGTCGAGATAGACCCGCGCATTGCGCCGGTGGACTTCATCGACGAGTTCCTGGAACTGCTGAAGCGGAGTGGTTTGCTTGTCGAACTCGGCGTGTGCCGGATCAACATCGAAAAGGTCCAGCACAGAGAACGCCCCGCCAAAGCGGCCCATGCGTCCGTAGGTGGTGGGGGTGGGGTGGATCGGAAGGAGCTGCACGATTTTGCAGCGCAGGATGCCGACAATAAAATCAAGTTCCTTGATCAGGTCGCGGAATTTTCCGGCCTTTGGAATAACGGTATAGCCAGCCTGGTCGAGCTGTTGAATGGCGTCTTCATCGTGCGGATTGATGGCGCCGTTATATTTTGCATCGCCGAACTGGCGAACGAATGCGGTGTACATGGTATTGCCGGCGCAGGTTTCAGCTGGCTCAACTTTCATGATGGAGTTCCCGCCTTCCGGCCACTGAATGAGTTCCGCACCGTCTTCTATAAAGTAGGCTTTGGCTTCGTAGCGACCTACACCGAGAAGGGGCAGGGTGATGGTGAACTGATTTTTGCTTTCGGCTTTCATGGGGTGATCGTGCCAGTCGCGGGAGAGCGGGGGCCGTCCCTGCTCGGCGTGCATGATGATTTCAGTATGGCGCACATGCGCGTGGCCAATGTTGGAGCGGAGCCAGGCTTTGCCTTTTTTACCCTTCTTATTTTTCAAGGTAAACGTGATGGTGTCTCCACGAAAATGAATGGTGTGTTCGCCCGGCGCTGGTTGCTGAAATAAATTGCCCATTGTAAAAATAACCTTTTCAAAATTCTGCTGGTTGGAAAACTGCGGGATTTATAGGCGTTAACCTTGCCAATGTCTGGGAAAAAGAAGGTGGAACTTTAATTTTTCAGCCTGCGCATCGAGGATTGTTATTCCGCTTTTTAGTTGATAAACAGCTCAAATTTAAGCATATACGACCACTTTTCTCCGGGGGATTAGCATGCGGATTGTAATTATTGGGGCAGGTAATGCAGGGCGTCAGCTGGCCATGCGCCTGTGCGAAGAAAAGCATAGTGTGGTCATGGTGGATCAGAATCCGCAGGCGCTGGCGCAGGCGGAAGCCGGGCTGGATATTCTGACGATTTGTGGTCAGGGCTCGAATCCTTCTGTGCTGGAACAGGCGCAGGCCGACAAATCAGATCTGCTGATCGCGGTGACGGATAACGACGAAGTAAACATTCTATCCTGCCTGCTGGGCCATGCCGCCGGAGTGAAGGGCAAAATTGCGCGCGTAACCAATCCGGATTTTCTCCAAAACGGCTCCTCGCACTATGACCTTAAAAAAATGGGCATTGATCTGGTGATCAATCAGAAACACGAGTGTGCCCGAGAAGTATTCAATATGCTGCAATTGCCTGGCGCGCTCGAAGCCTTTGATCTTTTTGCGGGGAAGGTGATGGTGGCTGGTTGCAGTATTACCGCCGTGAGCCCGTTGCTAGACCGCACGCCTGCAGAGTGTGATCGACTGGATTTGATCCAAAGTGTTCGCGTGATTGCGATTCGCCGGGATAATGAACTGGTTGTGCCGCATGGGAATACGGTATTTAAGCAGAATGATCTGGTCTATCTGGTGGGGCAACGCGTCGATATATCCAACTTTTTCAAGTGGGTATGTCCGGATATCGAACCGTTCGAAAAGGTAATTATTGCCGGCGGCGGGGATCTGGGGCTGATGCTGGCCAAGTTTATTGAAAATGAAGTGGATACCGTTTTGTTGGAGCAGGATGAGGAGCGTGCGAGATATTGTTCTGCGGAGCTGAATAAAACACTGATTCTTCGGGCGGATGCCTTGACCGAGAGTGCGCTGGAAGAGTCTGGACTGCACGAACGCACGGCCTTTGTTGCGCTGACGGGCGATGATGAAGGCAATATAATGAATTGTCTGATGGCTCAGAAAAAGGGGGCCTCCTTTACTGCCACGCAGATTGCCCGCACGGATTTTATTCCGGTGGTCGAGCAGCTCTATTTGGTGAACCGCGTGGTTAGTCCCTATATTTCCACCACCAATGCCATTCTTCATTGGCTGCGTTCAAAGAAAGTCCGAGCGGCTTCGCTGCTGCATAATCTTCCCGGTGAACTGCTGGATGTGGTTGTTTCGGCGGACCATAAACTGGAAGGAAAGAGTATTAAGGATATCAAAATTCCGAAGACGGCAATTATTGCAACTGTAATGCGGGATGGCGAAGTGGTTACAGCAACCGGCGACCTTCAGCTGCAAGTCGATGACCGGGTGCTGGTTTTTTGTCATCCTGATGCCGTGAAAAAGATTCAGTCCATTTTCCTGTAAAGGAGCCACGGATGAACGCGGATAAACTCGGATTTTTATTAGGCCTGCTCCCATGAATCACGAATCACGAATCACGAATCACATCTCATGAATAAGCGCGCTGTTTTTCATCTGGTTTCCTATATGACTCTCGTAATCGGTCTGGCAATTGTCGGATGTGCGGGTATTTCTTATCTCTATGATGAGCCGGTTAAGGTTCAGATGAGTCTGATTTATTCCGGAGTTATTGCCATTGTTTTTGCGAGTGTGATGGGGTTCCTGACCCGCGGGGATATCAACCTTTCCCGTCGCGATGGCTTTGGTATTGTTACTTTTGGTTGGATCTTCGCCACGGCTTTTGGATCATTGCCCTATATTTTATCTGGCGTAATCGAGCATCCGGTTTCAGCACTTTTTGAAACCATGTCGGGATTCACCACCACCGGAGCATCGGTGCTGAGTGATCTTGAATCGATCCCGCGTGGTATTCATTTCTGGCGCGCACTGACGCATTGGTTTGGCGGTATGGGGGTACTGGTCCTCTGTGTGGCCATTCTCCCTTTTCTGGGCGTGGGCGGCATGCAGATCTATCGGGCGGAAATGCCTGGTCCATCGAAGGATCGGCTAACCCCTCGAATTGCGACTACCGCTAAGCTGCTCTGGGCGGTCTATGCGCTGCTGACCGTGATTGAAGCGGCATTATTGAAGTTTGCTGGCGGCATGGACTGGTTTGATTCGTTCTGTCATGCTTTCGGCACGATGGCAACCGGTGGTTTTTCTACCCGTTCAGCCAGCGTTGGGGCATTTGATAGTGCTATTGTGGACACCATCATCATCGTGTTTATGTTTCTGGCGGGGGTTAATTTTTCGCTCCATTACTATGCGCTAACCGGAAAACCACAGCGCTATTTCAAAGATCCTGAATTTCGCTTCTATTCAGTTTTTATCATCTGCGCGACGATTTTTATTACCTTTAACGTCTGGTCCGATAGCGTTTTGGCATTTACGCGCTGTTTTCGCGACTCCGCTTTTACCGTGGTCTCGGTGCTGACGACCACCGGCTTTGGCACGGCAGACTTCGACCAATGGCCCGATGCTTCGCGCTTATTGCTGGTGGTCATGATGTTTATGGGCGGCTGTGCCGGATCGACCGGCGGCGGCATGAAGATTGTCCGTGTGTTCATCATGTTTAAAAAAATAGTACGGGAAATGAAGCTGTTCATGCGCCCGTCCGCCGTCATTCAGATGAAACTTGGAGGCAAGCCCGTTGAGCAGGAAATCATTTCTCACATCTCGGCCTTCTTTATTATCTTTGTGCTGATCGTGGCCATCGGGTCGTTTATCATGACCTTCTTTACGCCGGATATCGTAACCGCTGTCACATGTGTGGTTGCCACACTGGGGAACATTGGGCCGGGACTGAATGCCGTAGGGATTTCTCAAAACTTTGGCGGAATTTCTCCACTGGGACAGGGCATTCTGACCTTCTTTATGCTGCTGGGACGACTGGAGCTCTACACCGTGCTCATCCTTTTCCTGCCCAGTTTTTGGAAGAAATAGCAGACCCTCATGAGGGTTAGTATTCGTGCCAGGGTCTGCTTTGCGCAGCCACCGCCCCCAAACGTAATACGTTGAGCCATGCGAATCAAACGCGCGCCCCCATGCTCATGGAGATTTTCTTGGGAGACACTCAAGGCGCTGACTGCGCAAAGCCCAGAGTTTGGATCTTCGGGCCGCTATTCTGGAATTTCGCGGCGATTTTAACTATGCGAAGGCTATTGCGGAACCGGCTGTTCTTAGCCTCGTTCTGCTGTTTGGTGGTGGAATATTCTTCCTGAAGCGCCGCTTCAGCAGGTAGTTATCCTTCGGTCGATCTGCATAAAGCCGCTCCGGTACTGGGCGGCGTTTTTATTTATATGGAGTTCCTTCGTGATCTTCGTGTCTTCGTGGTTAACAATCCGCGCATGGAAAAACAACGGATATCAAAATTAATGGCAGCGCAGGGTATGTGTTCCCGCCGCGAGGCCGATCGCTATATCGAACGCGGGCTTGTGCTGGTTGATGGTGAAGTGGTCTCGGAACTCGGCACCAAAATCTTTCCGGACCAAAAAATCGAGCTGGCCGAAGCGGGTTTGAAACGCCGCGATGCTCAGGCCACCTTCCTGATCAATAAAACGATCGGTTATGTCTCTGCTCAGCCAGAAGATGGCCATCGTCCGGCCTCCGACCTGCTGACCCGCGAGAACCACTGGAAAGATGACCGGACGAGGAAAACCTTTCATCACGGGATGACCCGCGGGTTGGCTCCTGCCGGGCGTCTGGACATCGACTCCAATGGTTTGCTGGTGTTGACGCAGGATGGCCGCGTTGCCCGCCGCGTTATCGGTGAGGATACCGATGTGGATAAAGAATATCTCGTGCGTGTTGAAGGCAATCTGGATGACAATGGGCTGAGACTGCTGAACCATGGTCTGGAGCTCGATGAGAAACCCCTCAAGCCTGCCAAGGTAACGTGGCAGAATCAGGACCAGCTACGGTTTATTCTGCGCGAAGGCAAGAAGCGTCAGATTCGCCGCATGTGTGAATTGGTCGGATTGAAAGTTGTCGGCCTCAAGCGCATCCGCATTGGCAAGATTGTCCTCGGCAACCTGCCCGATGGACAATGGCGCTATCTCGGCGAAAACGAAAATTTTTGATTTTTAATAGCGGGTTTCCATCCGTGATGACTCAGGGCAACGAGGGCGTTGTCCCTCCAGCGGTTAAGGGCGTAGATGCGTCGGGTGAATAGGAATGCTCAGCTTGTCGGTCAATTTTTCCATCAGCCCTTTTTTTATTGATTGGAATAATTAGGGGAGTCCCAATGCAGTCTTTCCAATCCCCGAAATGTTGAATTTGACATATAAAAGGGATAAAAATGCTTTGAATATTAAGACAAATGGCGCATAAGAAAAGACATAAGCCGGAGTTGAAGTATGAAAGACCCTGTGATCTATCCTACAGTTGCTGAAAATAATGAGCTTCTCATGGTTGAAGAACCTGTCGCTGTTTTGGGCAAAATCGACAACCGTGAGCAGGTTATCAATCGGATTAAAAAAGGCCTGCCGACCGCTAGTTTTGAAAAGTTGAGGGATGAGTTCGGCGTTACGGCTGCCGAGCTGGCTGCAACGCTCAATATCAATATGCGCACTCTGGCTCGGCGCAAACAAAGCGGACGGCTGGATGTGGATGAATCTGAACGGGTATACCGTCTTGCCCGCCTGTTCCAGATTGGCCTGAACCTGTTTCAGGATATGGATCTGACGCGTCGGTGGTTTGCCGCTCCAAAAGAGATTTTCGGGGGACTGACTCCGCTGAACTATGCCGATACCGAACCTGGGGCTCAGGATGTTGAAAAACAACTTCGCCGGTTGGAGCACGGCGTATTTTATTAATTGAGACATTCCATGCAAACGGTTTGGCGATTGGTTCATCAAAATTATTTGGCCGAGGCTTTCAGCGGCGAGGGGGCACGCCTTGCTGGCGGACGCTGGAACTCGGAAGGTTTTCCTGTGGTCTATACAGCGGGGTCGCTTTCGCTGGCTGTTCTTGAAATTATCGTGCATCTGGAATTTAAACAGGCTCTCAACTTATATAAAGCCATTCCCGTTTTCCTGCCGAAATCAGCAGTGGAAGCCGTCGATCCAGCCTCGCTTCCGGCAAATTGGAGCAAGTCCATCCCGCACCCCTCTACGCAGCTGACAGGCAATCATTGGATCCGAAGCCGGTCATCCATCGCTCTTCAAGTTCCGAGTGCAATTATTCCGATGGAATCGAATTTTCTGATTAATTCAGCACATCCAAAGTTTCAAACCTTGGAAATCGGTAACCCCATGGATCTCCCTTTGAATCCGCGCGTGTTGGACAAACTGAAGTAAGCGGGCTATTGGAACGTGGCTGCACACTCTCGTATATTATATGTAAGGTTGCCGTGCTAATTGGAACCAAATTGGGGTTGCGGATTGTTACGCGGTCTGGAAGCGTATTTATATGAACTATTTTTTATTCGATATCGGAAACGTACTCACCAATTTTGACTTTCAACGGTTGCTTCAGATCTATGCGGAACATGGCGGCCGTCCGCTGGGTCCTCAGACGGAACTGGATGAGGAAATGTATGTCCAAGTGGAAAAGGGGCTGCTCAATGAAGAGGATTATGTGGCGTATCTGAACGAGGCCAAAGGGTTGAGTTGGACCACGGACAACCTGCACGAAGTGTGGCAGGAAATATTCAGCCTTAACGACGCCGGTGTCGGGTTGTTCAAAAAAGCGCTAGCTTCGGACGCTGCAGTTTATACGCTCAGTAATATTGCGCACTACCATATCCGCGCCATCGAAAAAAACTGGAGTGGTTTTTTCGATGAAACGACCGGTTTGTTTATGTCCTACAAGATGGGCGTCCGTAAACCCGACCCGCGCATCTACGAAATGGTACTGGAAGAGCTGAATGTGTCTGGCGAGCAGTGTTTCTTCATCGATGACCTGGCCGATAACATTGCGGCCGCACGTGCGGCCGGAATTCAGGCACATCACTTTGTTCCGGAAACCTATAATAAGGTCGGCCAGGCCGCTCACGAATTTTTTGGTTGGTAAGAGAGGATGATTCGACGACTCATAAGATTATGGATTATTTGCATGATAGCTACCCCTGTATTTTCCGCTCCTATAGATGTTCTGATTGTTGATGGCTTCAGCAATCATGATTGGAAACACACGACGCAGGCGCTAAAGGGCATTCTCGAAAACACCGGCGAGTTTCATGTATCGGTCTCGACTTTTCCCGGGAACGGTAAAGAAGAGTTAGATAATTGGAATCCTGATTTCCTGAGCTTCGATGTCGTCATTCAAAACTGCAACGATATCAAAGGAAAGGAACGTTGGCCTCTTCGTGTTGAACGTGCGCTGGAACAATTTGTAGCGAGTGGTGGCGGACTCTATGTCTTTCATTCGGCCAATAATGCTTTTCCGGAATGGGCCGAATATAACCGGATGATTGGACTCGGTTGGCGCAATAAGGATTTTGGGTGGGCGATCACTGTTGACGAAGAAGGCGATGTTGTCCGGGTGCCGGCAGGTGAGGGCGATAAAACCAGTCATGGGAAACGGGTGGATGCCTTGCTAACTCGGCTGGGCGATCATCCAATTCATGTGGGCTTTCCCCGTCAGTGGATTGCTGCGGATATTGAAAACTATCGCTATGCCCGCGGTCCGGCGGAAAACCTGACTGTCCTCTCCTATGCCTGTGATGAAAAGACCGGAATCAATTTTCCCATCGAGTGGACCGTGGAATACGGTGAAGGGCAGGTTTATAACTCCACGCTAGGCCATGTTTGGCATGATCAACAGGATCCGGATGGGATGCAGTGCGCTGGACATCAAACCTTGATTCCACGGATTGTTCAGTGGTTGGCTAAAAAAGAAATAGACCCCTCGCTTCCGTCGGATTTTCCGACTGCTGAAGCAAAGAGCCTACGTTCGATTCCGATCCCTTAGAACTAGTTATCTTTAGCGCCGTCCTTAATCCAGGCGGCCACTTTCGCACGTTCTTCTTTGGAGAAAGCCGGGAGTTCGGATTTAGGCGGAGGCATCGGCATATCTCGCTTTCCAAATTTTGCGGTTCCATCCAGCACTTTCAGCAGCCCGCTCTCTTCCGGGTTTCCGGCTTTGATATGTTTGCCCACCTTGCCCAGAATATCTTCCTTGGTATTGAAATAGGCCTTGTTCTTAATGGCTCCACGATTGGTGCTTTCCGGGTTGTGGCATTCGCCACAGGATTTCATAAAGATCGGTATCAGATCTTTTTCGAGTGAGACTTCTGCTGCGAATCCGGTTACGGCGGATAGGCAAACGAGTGCGGCTACCATTGTTTTAATCATTGAAACTCCTTTGCTAGTTATTGGAATCAATTCTTACCATTAGCCGACGAGTTACAAGAAAAAAGCCCCGCAGTTGCGGGGCTTTAGTCTCTGGAGGGGCAGACGCTGTCTGCCCGGACGCACGGCGTGCATCCCTCCAAATATCCACCTTAGTCAGCAATCATCTCGTTGAGGCGGGCGGCAAAGCCGGCCGGATCACTGATCTTCGCTCCGGATCCGATAACGGCCTGATCGTGCAACAGCTGGGTCAGCGTTCCAATCTTTGGATCCTTGGCATCGGCATTGTAGAGCGCCTGAACTTTTTTCACCACGGCGTGTTCCGGGTTGAGTTCCAGCACGCTTTCACGCGGCGGAACTTCCTGGCCCATGCGGCGCATCATTTCTTCAATGTGCGGGCTCATGGAATGCTCTTCGCCAACGAGTACAGCGGCAGAGTCTTTCAGACGGGTGGTCAGTTTGACTTCCTTAACGCCATCGAGCAGATCCTTGGCATAGCCGATGAAGCCTTCGAAGGTTTTGCTTTCTTCTTCGAGCGCATCCTTGTCATCAATGTCGCCTTTGTTGACGGCCTTGAGTTTTTTGCCTTTGAATTCCATCAGCTGTGGAATCACAAAGTCATCAATCGGATCAATCATCAGGAGGACTTCTTTTCCGTCGGCCTTGAAGGATTCGAGATACGGAGAGTTCTCAATGGAGCCACGATTTTCGCCGGCCAGGTAGAGGATCTCTTCCTGATCGTCGGCCATGTTTTCAAGATAGTCATCGAAACAGGTTTTTTCACCGGCTTCTTTGTTGGTGGATTCAAACAGTAGCAGCTCGGCAATCTTTTCCTTATTTTCCCAGTCGTTCTGTAGGCCTTCCTTGAGGATGGCGCTAAAGTTTTCATGGAAAATGAGGAATTCGGCGTAGTCCTTTTTCTTCATTGCAGCCAGGGTTTTCAGAATACGGCTGGTCAGGTTTTTGCGGATCTTATCTAGCATCGGGTTTTCCTGCAGAATTTCGCGGGAAACATTCAGCGGTAGATCGGAAGAATCAACGACGCCCTTCACGAAGCGAAGGTAGCTTGGCAGCAGGTTATCAAACTCGTTGGAGATGAATACGCGCTGAACATACAGGTTCAGGTGTGCTTTCGGATCGTTGTTCATCATGTCGAAAGGTTTGGCTTCTGGGATGAAGAGCAGGGCCTTGAATTCGATGGCGCCTTCCGCATTGTAGTGGATGGTTTCCGCCGGACTGTTCATATCGTGAGAGATATGCTTGTAGAACTCGCCGTATTCTTCGTCGGTGATTTCATTCTTCGGGCGCAGCCAGATCGCTTTCTGGGTATTGATCTGCTCTTCCTTTTCCTCTTCGATTTCCGTTTCTTCGTCTTTCACCTTTTTAATCAGTACAACCGGATGTTCGAGGAAGTCGGAGAATTTTTTGACGGTGGAGTTGATCGTCCACTCGTTTAGATATTCTTCGGCATCTTCTTTTAGGTGCAGGACGATTTCTGTTCCACGGGTGGTTTTGTCGGAATCAGACAGGGTGAATTCGCCCGTGCCCTTGGATTCCCATTGTACTGCGTCTTCGCCGTGCGCTTTGGAGATCACGGTCACATCGTCCGCCACCATGAAGGAGGCATAGAAGCCAACACCGAACTGACCAATCAGATCGGGATTATTTTCTAGATCGGCTTCCTTGGCTTTCGCCAGGAAGGCTTTCGTGCCGGAATGGGCAATGGTACCGAGATTTTCGATGACCTGCTCGCGGGACATGCCGATACCGTTGTCGGTAATCGTCAAGGTCTTGGCTTCTGCGTTAGCGCGCAGCGAAATTTTCCAGTCGTCCTGACCATCCAGTAGGTCTGGATTATTCAGGCCTTCGAAGCGCACCTTGTCGATGGCGTCGCAGGCATTGGAAATCAGCTCACGCAGGAAAACCTCGCGGTGAGAATAGAGTGAGTGGGTGATGAGATGAAGCAGTTGCTCCAGCTCTGTCTTGAATTGCATGGTTTCTTCGGCCATTTGAATCTCTCCTAGTTAAAATAAGTACAAAAACAGGCGCGAAACTACGAAAGCAGGGGAGGGGGTTCAAGCCTGAATGTAGACGATGCACGCTCCCTCGTTACGGAAGAACGGTTCGGTGGAGTGCAAAGGGACTGGAAGCGCGAGTCTGCAAACAACGAGACCGCATGCAGTTCTCATGATTTCAGATGCCGTATGTATAGGCAGAGATTGCTGAAAATCTTATCGCCGGGTATGTGTTGGGAGAGGTTTTATTCGAATATTTAGTGTGTAGTTATTTCATATAGTTAACTATGAGATTAATAAAGTTAACTATTGCATTAATAAAGTTAATCTATACGGTCACTAATGTGAAAAGCCTACCTACAC
>JADGFE010000068.1 GCA_016744085.1 Kiritimatiellales bacterium
ACGGGTTTCGAAGCTACGAAGTGCTGAAAATCGCCCTATTTCACACAATGGGAGGGTTGCCCGAGCCGGAATCGGCCCACCGATTCTGCGGATGAGGCGTAAAAACTTACTGAAGGGGCGACTGCCCAGCGCCCGCACGTCCGCATAGCCATTCCACAGAAAGTCACGGGGCCCATGACCCTGCAGGCAAGCACCATTAGATCATGGATCGCGGCGACACAAGCATCCCTCCAGTAGCTCTGGAAATCTACATCAAGATGCCGCGCATGTTCATGTCGAGGTGCATGATCCAGAGGGAGATGAAGTAAAAGAGGCTCATGGCGATGAACAATGGGCGCTGTACCCAAAACTATTTTTGCTTATGCTGCTTCAAGCAGGTTCACACACATTCGGATTCGCCAATATAAATCAGTAGATCGCCCGCCTCGTCGCTGCCCAACAGCAAATAGATCTCAGGGCTGCCCTGCTCCGGGCATTTCAGCAGCGTATCGAATTCTGTGCGCGGCCCGGCGATCGTCTCGCCCGTCGGAAGAAAAAGCTTAATCATTGCCGCCGGCATATGTTTCTCCCTCTATTGCCCCGGATACATCCAAACCTGATTCTGCTTCACCAGGTCGTAGATAATTCCGGTAAATCCTGCCAGAACCTGCTTATCCCGTAAGGCTATCTGGGCCAGCTCACCTTCGGCCAAGAGGCTTTGTATCACCGCCTGGCGCACGGCATTCCCCAAATCGCCCTGCAGCGCGACGGAACGGTCGTTTTTCAAAATCTGTTCCACCACGACCGTATTTTCGCGCACCCGGTTCACTTGTTTTCTTCGAAGGCGTCGTAGCGGTGCAGAATATCGTCGATCTGGGCCTCGGAAATATGGCGGCGTTTGGTGCCTTCGGACTTGCGCATGGCGCTCCAGATTTCGGTGGCGTCGATCAGCTGCACCTTATTCTTGCGCGCCTTCGGCTTTTTGTTGCTGAGCACCCCAGACATAGGTGCCGATGCCGGTGTTGAAAAAGATATCGGCCGGCAACGCGATGATGGCTTCCACAAAGTCCTGCTCCAGCAGCCAGCGCCGGATTTCGGAGGGGCCGGAGCCGGCGTCGCCATTGAAGAGCGGAGAACCGGACAGCACAATGCCGGAAATCAGTGTGCGTTGATGCCGTGGAGCATGAGGAGACTGTGCGGCAGCGTGCGGAGGATTTCTTCGGTGTATTCGCGGACGGCCTTGACGCTGCCCGGCAGGGTGTAGACTAACGTATTCCCAATGGTTCCGGCGACGGACCGGCTAAGCAATGCGCTGGGTAGACGTTCGCCATGTTTCATACGGATAAATTCCATCACCCCGGGTAGTTCGCGATCGAGCATCGGGCCCACCACATCCGGCGTGATGTCGCGCGGGCCGATTCCAGTTCCGCCGGTGGTAAAGATCGCATCAACCCCCTCTTCTTTCGCCCGTTCAATCTGCTGTCTCAACCGTTCGGCATCGTCGGGAATCAAAATGCGTTCGCATGCGATACGCCAATGGGTGGTTTCGAACCCGGCAATCAAGAGCTTTTCAATTTCCGGTCCGCTGAGGTCTTCATATTTCCCCGCCGAGGCGCGGTCGCTCAGGGTGATGATCCGGATTTTCATGGCGCGCGGCACATAGTCGAACGTCTGGCCGGGTTTAAGAACGCCGCCTTTGACCACTCGGCAAAAGATGCCTTCTTTCGGCATGATGCAGGCACCGGCTTCCTTGATGATCTCGCAACCGAAATGGCACTTTTTCCCAATCTGCGTCACTTCCAGTTCCATCGAGTCGGAGACAAAGCGGTCGAGAATTTTTGTATCCTTCAGCTCCACGCCTTCGGTCGTGATGTTTTCCGCAAAGTCACCGGGATCGAGCATGCGGCCGACTTGATCGATAAATCGCACATAACTTTCCAGGCCCAGCAGACTGACCTGTCGATGCCAGCTACCGGCATGCGAGTCGCCCACCAAACCATGATCATTCAGTTCGATCTCCGGAACCGGCGTTTTCTTGGTGCCCTTGTTCTCGGAAATATTCAGCGATTTAACGGTTAAGATCTGGTTCATAAAATTCTCTATCGGGGATATGAAGCCACGGATGAAAAGCGGTGTTTATCCGTATTGGTCTGTGGCTATACGTCTTCTTTCATTTTATCGACGAGGACGATGCCGCCGATGAGCATCTTTTTATCCACGGCTTTGCACATGTCGTAAACCGTAAGCAATGCGGTGCTGACGGCCGTCAGGGCTTCCATCTCTACGCCGGTCTGTCCGGTACAAATGACTGTAGCTTCCGCCAGCACGCCGTCTTCAGTGCATATCGCTTTAACGTCGATCTTCGAGAGAAGTAACGGGTGGCACAGCGGTATCAGATCGCTGGTCTTCTTGGCCGACTGCACACCGGCTAATTCGGCGGTAAGGAGTACGTTCCCCTTCTTAATCTTGTTGTCGCTGATCAGGGCCAATGTTGCCGGCTCCAGCTTGATGATTCCCTTCGCGGTCGCCGTGCGTTTTTGCGGTGGCTTTCCGCTGACGTCGACCATGCTCGGGCGATTGTCGTCGCCGATATGTGAAAGCTTACTCATGTTATCCTCCTAGCGTTGTAAATTCGCGCGTGGCCCGATGCCCGCTCTTTGGTTTTTTATCCAATGCCAATTGAATGGCCGGCTTAATACCCAGCTCACGGACATCATAGTTTAAATCGCTGAAGAGGCAGGGATAAAGTTTTCCATCACTCGACAACCGCAGGCGACTGCAGGTCGAACATTTACCGCCGTCTCCGCCTTCCACCTGCCAGAATTCGCCGGTGGCCAGGTTCATCTTACGGATATAGCGCACCTGCAAACCGCGCTCTGCTCCAAAGGCCATTACGCCACGCGCATCCGGTTCATCGGACGATTCTTCAATCACGCAATTTAGCTTAATCGGATCAAAGCCCGCGTCGAGCGCCGCGTCGATTCCGGCGACTGCATCGGCCAACTCACCACAACGGGTCAATACGCGGAAACGTTGCGGATCGACAGTGTCCAGGCTGATATTCAGTCGCTGCAGGCCAGCATCAAAAAGAGGTTTCGCAAACTTCGGCAACGCAATGGCATTGGAGGTCATTCCAAAATCGTTGATTCCATCAATGTTGGCAATCTGCTCAACCAATTCAACGATACGATGACGCACCAGCGGTTCGCCACCCGTAATACGAACCTTGGTAACGCCCATATCTACGGCAATGCGGGTGATCTCAACGATTTCCTCGGAAGAAATAATCCGCTCGCGAGGGATCAGTTTAATGCCCTCGGCGGGCATGCAATAGCTGCAACGCAGATTGCAACGATCCGTGACCGAAATACGCAGGTAATTGATACGTCTGTTAAAGGAGTCGAACATTGATCAGGCTTCCTGCTTCATAAAAGTTTTCGCCGGCGGGGAAAGCTATCAATCCATCGGCATTGCACATGGCATGAATATGAGCAGAGCCATGAAAACTGATTCGTTCAACGCCTCCATCCACAATTTGGACAGGAATAAACGTTTGCCGCCGGGCACAACGAATCTTCATATCCTTGTTCAACTTAAGTTTCACAATGCGCGGCTCAAAAGATTGTCCCATTGAGTGGAGCAGATACGGCTTCACCAGTAGTTCCATCAGCACATACGTGGAAACAGGGTTACCCGGCATACCAAAACAAACACCGTTGGAGTGCGTCGCAAACATCAACGGCTTACCCGGTTTAATATCAATTTTTTCGATCAGCATTTGTTCGCAATGTTTCTCAAACAAAACCGGAATAAAATCAAAATCACCAACCGAGCTCCCGCCACAGACCAGCACGACTTCATTTTCATCCATCGCCCGCAACAGGGTGGTTTCAATCTTTGTCTCGTCGTCTTCAACGACACCATAGTAGCTGCAACCGATTCCCAGTGTGTCGAGCTGAGCACGTAACTGATAACCATTGGTTTCACGAATTTGTGCTTCCGACGGTTTATGGGTTGGCGAAACCAGCTCGCTACCGGTCACGATAATTCCAACCTTTGGAAATTTGGCAACAACCGGCACTACACACCCGACTCCAGCCAACACGGCAATATGGGCCGGCTCAATACGCGTTCCGGCTTTGAGAACCACGTCACCGGTTTTGACATCTTCCCCCTGTCGGCAAATATTGTCCGGCACTTTCTTTCCGGTATAGCGCACGGAGCCATCCTGTTCTTCGGCTTGCTCGACCATGAATACACAGTCGGCACCCTCGGGCACCTTGGCGCCCGTCATAATTTTCGAACACTGCCCTGCCCCTACGATTTTAGATGGTGGTGTTCCGGCTGCAATGGTTTCCAATATTTCCATCGGCTCGAAAATATCGTCGGCTCGGCAGGCATAACCGTCCATGGCCGATTTATCGAACGGAGGAAAATCAATATCTGCTGAGACGTCCTGCGCAAGCGTGCGTCCTACACAATGCTGAATGGAAAGCGGTTCAACACCCAGGTTGAGCGTCTGCGACGATACAATGGAATAGGCTTCGTCAAATGGAATCATGGCCATGGTTTAGTTCCTAAATTATTCGTAACGAGTACTGCGTAATTCAAAATTCCGGTAGTCGTGTCTATTCGCATTCATTCTCGGCTTTATTCAAATAGCCGCGGTAGTCGTCCTGCGTGTTGAGATTCCGATACCAACCGGATGTGAGGGGAATGTACTCAACCTTAATCGAACCGATCAAGTCCCGTATGGCACGTTTATCCGCTGCCAACAGCTTTTCAATGGAATCGGCGGCGCCCTTACGATAGAGCCCGATCAACGGTTGCTTCCATCCTTCGGCATCAACGGGCACCACAGCATCATAGTCGCCAATACGCCGGATCATTTTCCGCACAAACGTCATATTTGGCTCAGGCATATCGCAGGTTGTCACCCAGTTTAATTCTGACTCGGAAGCCCGTAACGTAGACAGCAATCCCATCAAAGGACCGAGATCGGCTTCAAGGTCTGGCACCGTACGGACCTTCGGAAACGAATATTTATCCGAGTCTCCACTCACGATCACTTCCTGAAAATTATCTTCCAGCTGTCCGGAAATCCTTCCAATCAAAGGAACCCCGTCAACCGGCAGCATTCCTTTATCCTGCCCCATGCGCTTGCTTTGACCGCCGGATAAGATGATGGCCGTAGCTTCTTCGAGAAGCCGCCAGCGTGCTCCAAAAAAACCGATGGTATCCGGTTCAACATCCCAGCCGTCTCCATGAAATAGAACAATGCGGTCGGCCTCGTCATACACTTCCGTGCAGGAGGGTTTAAAATCGTCGCCGGCCTGCCGGACGATCAAAAAGAGACCGGGTTCAACCGCTTTACGCGCGCTGTTGGATTCGCAGATTATACAATCCGTTTCCAGTGCGATGCCATCAGCACGCATCTGATTTAACAAGGCATCCATGCCTTCCCTGAGTGCACTTTTGAGTGTGCGCAGCCAATAGACTGAATTCGCCCCGGCGTGGAACATTCGATGCGTATCCTTGGCATCGGATCCTTCGGCTTCTTGCGTAATCATGAAGCGGCCTTCGAGCGTTTTATAGGTCTGGCACTTTTGTGCCGCTACATCAATCTCGCCATCGACATCGTCGAATGCGGTCACCTTGATCGCAACAACAGATTGTGTTTTCGAAAGCCGTTCGATGGCCCGGCAGATAAAAGTGGTCTTTCCAAGGTTCCGACCAGCGGCACCTACCATCAGCATGTTTGGGCATCGGATCATGGCCATTAAATTTACCTAAAGGGGTTGCGAGTTAAGATGAGAGCCATCTAAACCGAACCCTTCAGCCCCATCAAGCCGTGAACCTTTTCTTTATGGCCGCATCCATTTCCGCGGCCAGACCCTCGGTGCCGCCCTTGCTGCTGATCGCACCGGTTTCAACGCGGATGAATACTTTCAGTAATGCCGTAAGCGTAAACAGGCCGAAGGCAATGATGCCCAGCGTTACGAGGATTTCCACCGAGGTTGGCAGGTATTCAACAATTTCACCCAGTTGGGAAGGAATAAAGCCGGGAATCACCAGGCCAAGCCCCTTCTCTACCCAGATAGAAAGGAAGAGCGCAAGGCACGCCGGCACCAGCACCGCAATATTTTCGCGAAGTTTTTGGACTGAAATCATTAAGGTCGCCACCACGTTACAAATGACCGCCGCCCACATATACGGTGTTACCGCATGGTGCCCTTCCAGTCCAAAGAACAGATAGCGCGCATGTGCCGAGTGCTCCGAGACCCAGTAAAATTCCTTGAAGATTTCGGAGAACAGCATGATCAGGTTGGCGTAGGCCGCAAACATGACAATCATTGAAAGCTTATTGATCGTCTCATCCGAAATTTTGAACGAGCTGGTCTGACGGATAATGCTGAAAATAATAATGATCAATGCCGGACCGGCGGCAAAAGCAGAGGCCAAAAAACGTGGGCCCAGCAACCCTGAACTCCAGAATGAATTTGCCGCAACACTGACCAGCAGGAACGCCGTGACCAGATGGATACCAAATGCCCAGAACACGGAAAGGATCACGAATGGGACATAGATTTTTTTATTCGGTTCGCGGCCATGGTAATGGCAGTGCAGAATGTAGGCTGGGATCGCAAGGTTCAGCACCAGATACCCGTTAAGTACCAGCACGTCCCACGTCAGCATCGATTGCGGAAAATGGAAGTATCCAATCACTGGAAGCATATGCCAAAAACGGGTAACGCCACCCAGATCCACCAGCACAAACATCAGAGCCATAACGAGTGCGGCAACCGCAAGGCCTTCGCCAATCAGCACCACCTTGGTAAAATCCTTATCCTTCATAACGTATGCTGGAATCACCAGCATTACGCCCCCAGCGGCAACGCCGACGAAGAAAATAAAGTTACTGATGTAGATGCCCCAGCTCACATGGTCATGCATGCCGGTGGCGACCAGCCCTTCCCTGAACTGAATCGAGTAGCCATAAGCTCCTCCAATCATCAGCGCAAAGAGCAGGCCCAGCCAAAGGTAATAGTTAACCGACCCGGTAAATACCGTCGTCAGGCCGTTCGTAAAAAATTTAAAGAATGCTTTCATAGGATTAGTCCGTGAAATACCAAAACTTCGGTTCCGTCCCGAGGTCTTCCTTCAGACGGAACACCTTCTTATTTTCGAGGATCCAGCGAATCTCACTATCGGGATCAAGCAGGTTTCCGAATACGCGTGCGCCGGTTGGGCAGGCTTCAGCACAGGCCGGTTGTTTTCCCTGACGGGTGCGCTGAATACAGAAGGTGCATTTTTCCATCACCCCTTTCGACCGCATCCGATTCCCCAGGTAATGCTGATACGGATTAATTTCATCCGATGGAACTTCCGGTTCTTTCCAATTAAAGCGACGTGCGAAATACGGGCAGGCCGCTTCGCAGTAACGACAGCCAATGCACCAGTTATAATCCACCACCACAATGCCGTCAGGCTCCGACCAGGTTGCGCCGGTTGGGCAGGCTTTGGTACACGGCGGATTTTCACAATGGAAACATTGCGTTCCTAAATAGTATTTCCCTTCGACCGGCACTTCATGGGAATATTCGGTATCCCCTCCATGCACACTACCAATGCCATCTTCCATCTCGAATAGCTTGATGTATTGCATGCCGCTCGTACGGTCCTGATTGTTTTCCGTCACGCAGGCATCAACGCATTTGCGTGATCCTTCGCATTTGGAAATATTAAAGGCATATCCAAACAGGGTGTTGGGCCGAGCATGGGTGCCGTCAATGTGTGCATCAACGCCATACTGCACCTTGGACTTTCGTTCAAAGCGTGCGATGGTTTTTGCCCGTTCTTCTTCGGTCATGGTGCGGTAATATTTCTGAAAAATCTCGTCGCGCTTAATGCGTTTTAGTTCCTTTTCATCTTCCGTTGAAGCCGCCGCAATGGCACTGGAAGCAGCCGCCGTTGCGGCCCCGCCAAACAGGGCCGCCAGCGCACCGCGCCGTGATCCCTTTTTCTTCAGCGCCATATCAGCGAAACAATTTTCCGAAGAGTTGCAGCTATTGCATCCGGCACCTTTCTTTTTTGAGTCGTCTTTCATCCTAATGCCTCTTTGCCCGTTCCGGAGTGATGGTCGGCTGTGCGACCGGTAGCGTGGTTCCACGTGCCGGAGCATGCGGGTTATGGCAACCGGTACAGTTCTTAACAATCCGCACCCCTTTCCAGCCCGTCAAACGCTTACCGTGCGCACCGCCCAGCCATGATGCAAACTGATCCTTATGGCAGCTACCGCAATGCAGGTAGGCGGTTTCCAGTGTCGCGTTTTTATCAACAACGGATACCAACTGATTGGGATCTTCTTTTTTATGGCAGGAAAAACATTCCATATCACCGGCATGGTGAATGGCTACATCCCAGTGAGCATCCTGCCCATACGGTAACGAATCATCGCGGTACGGTTGCTCGCCCGACTTATGACAACGAGCACAATTCTTAGTTTCCGTATCGAGCGCAGCAACGTATACATCTGCATAACCCTCTACCGTCACAGGCTGTGCGCGGTGATCATCAATCAACTGCTGACGATCATAATCCTCCTGCTCCAGCGGTTCGCTGTAGGTGGGATCCGGCTCCTTGCTGCAGCCTGCAAATAACAAGGCTCCAACCAAAAGAATGAAATTATTTTTCAACATGGGCCATCCGGGGATCGATTAAAGATTTATAGGGAGGAAGATCATGATCGACCACGTGGCATTGCTGACAGTTTTCTCGCTCGGGATGCGAGGTCCGAATTTCCACCACGGCCTGCGGCCCGGCATGGCAGGCCAGACAGTTTTCGCGGAATTGCAGCGGATGAGGAATCTGCAACGGTCCACCAGGAATCGCCTGACGTCCGCGCTTTGGAAGCATGGAATCCGCCCACTCCGTTTCCTTAAACAATCCGTCGTCGGTTTGTGCAACATGACACTGACGACAGTTTCCCATTTCCGGATGCGGCGTGACCGGCGTATACGCATTATATTCCGGAACAAACCCGCCATCCTTATGACAGGAAAGACAGTCGTCGTTGATCACACCATCAAACTGCACATCATGCGCAATAACAGGGGGTGCACCGGGATAGGCGCGACGGCTGTAAAACTCTCTCAACGTACGAACCTTCGCTCCGGGACGCGGAGTCGATTCGCATGAAGCCAGAACCGCCCGAGGCTGAGCAACAGGGGCTACCGCAACATGCGGCTGCGCATGTACTTCTTTCCACGATGAGCCATGATGCGAATCATGCGATTGCGACTGCAGCATTCCGCGTACGGAAAACAGCACAACTAACGCAAGCGCAACAAAACCGCCCAGTATAATGGCCCCGGTTAACGGGGTTGCCTTTTTTGAGCTCATACCCGTTCAACCTTTACAGCGCATTTTTTGTAGTCCGGCTGGCCTGAGATCGGACAGTAGGCATCTAGCGACAGCTCATTGATCAATTTATTCTCGTCAAAGAACGGAACAAATACCGACATGGTAGGCGGATTACCGCGGCCGTTAACCTTCGCCTTCAGTACGATGGTGCCGCGGCGAGAGGTCAGCCGAACTTCACGGCCATCCACAATACCCATACGACGTGCATCTTCCGGATTCACTTCCACATAGGCTTCCGGCATTGCTTTGTGCAGTGCTGGAATACGACGGGTCATGGAACCGGTGTGCCAGTGTTCAACCACGCGGCCGGTGCAGAGCCAATAAGGATATTCGGTATCCGGCTCTTCGGCAGCCGGTTCGTATGGCCGAGCAAAGATCACCGCCTTGCCATCCTTCTTTCCGTAAAACTGGAAACCACTACCCTTTTCAACGGCGGGGTCATACTTTTCGTTATAACGCCATTTTGTTTCCTTTCCGTTGACGTACGGCCACTGGAGACCTGGATATTTTTTCAGGTCTTCGTACGGAGCCATGCCGTGTTTCAGACCAGCCTGATGACGACGGTATTCTTCGTAGACATCGCGAATGTAGGTTTCCCGTGGATAATCGAATTCCTTGGTAAAGCCCATACGACGAGCGACCTCAATGATCTGCCACGTGTCGCACATGGCTTCGCCGGGAGGTTGAACGAGCTGATCGAATTGTTGCGTACGACGTTCAGAGTTTCCGTACATACCTTCGCGTTCGATCCAACAGGCGGCCGGCAGAATGACATCCGCCACGGCGGTGGTCGGTGTTGGATAAATATCGGAAACCACCATGAAGCGATCTTCCTTCATACTGCCCTCGAAGTAGCGCTTCAGCTTCGGCATGGTCTGCAGCGGATTGGTTACCTGGGTCCACATGAAACGAATATCACCGCGATCCAATGCACGGAACATAGAAACTGTGTGATGCGTTGGCTTGCTTGGAATACGTTCCACCGGAACGCCCCAGATGTCGGCTGCAAATTTACGGTGCTCAGGATTCATGACTACCCCATGCGGAAGCTTATGCGTCAGCGTTCCGACCTCGCGAACGGTACCGCATGCACTTGGCTGACCGGTCAGAGAAAATGGACCGTTGCCCGGCAGAGAAATTTTACCGGTGAGCAGATGTATGTTGTATACAAGGTTGTTGATCCAGGTTCCACGGGTGTGTTGGTTCATGCCCATGCACCAGAAGGAAACTACCTTGCGATTAGGATCGCCGTAGAGCGCAGCCAGTTTGCGAATTTCGTTGGCGGAAACGCCACTGATCTTCTCAACCTTTTCCGGCGTGTAGTCGGAAAGGAATGCGCGATAGACTTCGAGATCAATCTTGGCCGTCTCATCCTTAAACTTAAAGTTATCTTCCAGCCCGTAACCAATATCCGTTTTACCTTCCATGAAATTGACATGCTGATTGACGAATTCCCAATTGACCTGATCATTTTTCAATAGCTCGTGGCAAATGCCATTGGCAATGGCCAAATCGCTTTGGGGATTAAAAATGTACGACTCGTCAGCGGCATGGCTGGTACGTGTTGTCCGCGTGGTCAGATCAATAATCTTAACCTTGCCGGGATTGAGACGGCGGCGTTCGAGGCAGCGGGAGAAAAGCACCGGGTGCATTTCAGCCATGTTATTGCCCCATAGCACAAACGTATCGGTAAGTTCGATATCATCGTAGCAACCCATCGGTTCATCCGCACCGAATGAGGTAAGAAAACCGGTAACCGCGCTGGCCATGCAAAGACGGGCATTGGCTTCTAGGTTGTTGGTTCCGATGCAGCCTTTCATAAATTTACTGGCCACATAACCGTCTGGAATCGTCCATTGACCGGAACCGTAGAGTGCGACGGAATCCTTGCCGTGTTTATCGATGGTTTCCTGCATTTTGGCAGCAACGATATCCAGCGCTTCTTCAATCGGAACCGGAACCATTTTGCCATTGCGCTTCACATACGCTTGTTTGAAGCGGTCAGACGCATATAGCATCTGTACGGAATGCAGACCTTTCACACAGCCCAACCCGCGACTGACGGATGAAGCCGGATCGCCTTTCACCGCCACTGCTTTACCGGAGGATACGCCAACCAATAAACCGCAACCTACACCGCAGAAACGACAGGGCGCTTTGTGCCATTCCAGACCGCTGCCGGTTTGTCCGACTTCCTGAACCGTACCAAATGTTACCCCCGGCACCATGGCTGCGGCTGATGCACAAGCTGAAGCCAGTGCTGCATTTTTCATGAATTTACGACGATCCATTAGTCTTCCTCCCCTTCCGGTATGTCTGCAAAGCTGATCGCGATGCAGCTGATTTTGTCATTATTTTTTAATTCACCATAAAGCCGTTTATCTTCTTCCTTGCTGGGCGTGTCCGTGACCAGAACGATCACTTCTTTCCCATCGGATGGATAGGCGTCGCACCCCTGCGTTGCCGAAAGCTCCTGACAGAGCGTTTCGAACTGACCTTCCACGACATTAACCACATAACTGCAAATAGGCATCTACTTACCCCTTTTAGGCTGTTAACAAATCCCACTTCTTTCAAGAATGCTACAGGAACGCACTTCACAAAAAATTGATGCATATCAAGATTTTGTCAAAATACTACTAAACTGATCGCTTATCCCCTTTTGCTTAAGCTGTATTGAGAAACAACAAATCGTGGAATCGTGCAAGACAAGATGATCAAACCGATTATATTTATACGCAATCTCAGTATGGAATTAGTGGAATTTTGATATGGCACAAAAAAGGTTCCTACTCCGTTCCAGAGAGCAGATATGTAGCTCGCATATCTGATGCGAGTTTCTTGCAGGACGAGATGTGCTTTGCATTCGGAAACGCGGATCGGATATGAACCACTCCTTCGCTGTTATTTTCTTCGAAAATTATCAATCGATTGCCATTCCGCTTCGCTGCATTGTTGTCGCGAACTCCAGCCTCACTGCGTATCGCTCATGACGCGCTACAGCAACTTCCCCGGAAATGGATCATGAACCAAAAAAAACCCTGCCTTAAACAGACGGGGCCGATGCTAAATAAGATGTTCGCGAGAACTAGCCTTCCTGAGCTTCCAGGTAGCGCTCTGCTTCGAGTGCTGCAGCACATCCGGTTCCGGCAGCCGTTACGGCCTGGCGGTAGATGGCATCGGACACATCGCCCGCTGCATAGACGCCTTCATATTTCGTCTTCACGCCATCGGCGATTAGATAGCCGACCTCATCCATTTCAAGTTGCCCCACAAAGGCATCGGTATTCGGCTTGTGCCCGATCGCAGAGAAGTAGCCCGCACACTCAATTTCACGAAGGTCGTCTGTTTTCACGTTTTTAACGCGCACGCCGGTGACTCCGGTGTTATCTCCAAGAATTTCATCAATGGTGGAATCCCAAACCATTTCAATTTTTTCATGGGTGGTGGCGCGTTCTGCCATAATTTTAGAAGCACGAAGCTCGTCACGACGATGTACCAGATAAACCTTGCTGGCAAAGCGCGTCAGGAAGATGGCTTCTTCGCAGGCGGTGTCGCCGCCACCGACCACAACGATTGGAACGTCTTTATAGAAGGCACCATCGCAGGTTGCACAGGCTGAAACGCCGCGTCCCATAAAGGTCTGCTCGGACTCTATGCCGAGGTATTTGGCGGTGGCGCCTGTAGCAATAATCACGGTCTTGGCTTCAATATCCTCGCCAACCATCATCTTGAGCTTATACGGACGTTGAGAAAAATCGACCTTTTCCACCGCATCGTATTCCAGATATTTGGTACCGAAACGAGTCGCCTGAGCCTTAAACTTATCCATCATTTCCGTGCCGTCGATGCCGTCAGGGAAACCGGGATAGTTTTCCACTTCGGTAGTGGTGGTGAGCTGTCCACCCGGTTGCATTCCTTCGATGACCAGCGGTTCGAGGTTCGCTCGTGCGGCGTAGATGGCGGCAGTCATGCCGGCAGCACCGGCCCCGATGATTACAACATTTTCCATATCAAATTCCTTTTCTTACAGTGGTTTTGAGTAATGGACGGAGACGCTACACGAACGTTCATTATTTTTCAAATGCGTTTGTGAGCAAAGGTCTTAATGTACAGGGTTCTATTTCAAAATTCTCCAACTACCTGAAACCAAGCAGTTTGATTTTTTTAATTAAAAAAAAACCAGCGGTATCTGCTCCCATAGGATGGATGAAGATTGCAAATCCTGAATGGAAGAAGGGCTCCGCAATGCGGGGCGGTAGCGATACGTTTGAAATCATCATTGTGCCGAAGGCCGAACTCGGGCTCTTCGACGAAATGATGGGCGACCTTCACTATCTTGGTTCGGCCAAGCCGACTGGGGATTTCCTGCGGCAGGCGGTGGTGTGCGATGGCGAATGGGTCGGAGCGCGCCGAACGTCAGAAACTCGTCGTCCAGAACCGTCGTTATCTGCTGCTCCACGACCGCGGTACGCAACCGAATCTTGCATCAAAGGCGCTCGCGTGAAAAGCTTTTACATCATTACGACACTACTCGATCCCCAACTCTACCCATCCCAAGAGATCGCCGAACTCTACTACCGAAGATGGAGCGTGGA
>JADGFE010000069.1 GCA_016744085.1 Kiritimatiellales bacterium
GTGGTTTCGTGTTGAACACCAGACCTGTCACCCCGCTTTGGTGAAATTTCGTTGTGGCGGTGAAATTTCACTGCGCTCAGAGAGCCGGATTTTCGAATTTGCTAATGAATTGAGGAGATTATGACGGGAAATTTTTCTTAACTTTTTTTCTGATCGTCCGGTGAAATTTCACCGAAGAACCCCCTATACGAAAAAAGCCCCGATCCAAATAAATGGATCGAGGCTCTTAAAAGTTGGTTATTCTATAATTCAGCTACCAGCTGTCGTCTGTTCCCTCCGAAAGAATCTTGAACCGGCAACAGTAGGTCCCGCTGGATTTGTCCCAGTAAATGGGATCGCCTTCCATGTGGAAAAATTTCCGCAGGCGTTTTGAAAGCGCCGCCTTCTGTGACTTCAGGTTTGTTTCAGCAAGTTCATTATTCCAGTCAATTTCTCCCTGAGCACCCGCGAAGGCCATGAAAGCAATCCACTGTTTTGTCGGCTTTTTACTGTTTTTAGTACCCATCCCCATATCGCTATAGGTGTACCTGCCGGTTTTCCCACCGGCCCAAACCGTGACGGTATGGTTGTCGCGAAACTGAATTTTTATATCTTCCCATGTGCAGCCTTCGGGCGTCGAAAAGAATACGGTGCCTCCTGAGTCTGCTTCTGGAACCTGCTTCAATAATGGGGCGAAAATTACATCCGGCTTCTGGCTCGGGGTGAGTGTCGATTTGCTGAGACTGAAATCTTCAGCCAACACCGTCAACGAGCATTTCTTCTGCGCCAATAGTCCTTCAATGGCAGGAGTTAATCCTCTACGGGAAGAGATGAAGAGCGCAAACGAGCCGTCTTGGGTATGGCAGAGCTGACGACAAACATCCAGCAAAGCGGATTCAGTCTTCTGCATGGTGACAAATACCGGGAACCGGAATCCCTCGGTCGGAACAAATTCTCCGACAGACCATGTGTTGCGGAGACCGTCGACTGCCGATTCTTTGAACGAAATCTCCAATGCAGCGCACAATGCTCGGTTGATGGCGGGCTGTTTGAGCTGGTAAACCAGCAGATCGCTGCGGGCCACCTGAACTTCCGGCTTTCCCTCATCACAGATCGCCGCAATATCATCATCTGAATGCCATACGATTCGGCGTGGACAAGTGAAATCGCAATCCGTGTCACAGGGAATAGAGTCGACTTTATCTTTGGTCAGGGAAAGGAAATGCTTTTTGAAATCGGCGGCTTGCGGGCAGTCGGACAGGATCCGGTTCCACTGAAGCATGCAGGCGGAGTTAAACGGTAGCAAATCGAGGGATGACCATACTGGATCATTCACCCGAATCACCGCCCGTCACAATAAAGCCGCGATTATTCAGCCAGCATTCAATGGCCTCCGCATGCTCGTTGCACTTATATTCCGCTCGGTTCGCGTTTGTGATTTTTACCACTTTGGGCCGCGCTTCGTGTTTAAATTTAACGCCGAATTTGATCTGGGTAATAGCTCCCTCAGTCGGAAGCGTTTGTCCAGAATGCCGCATAGACGTGAAGAGGTCATCCGATTTCAGAACTTCCACATCATTAAATGGCCCATCAAGCGCAACATGCACTTCGCGCAATTTAACATCTTCAAATTCATCAATATCTTCAAAGCGAACGGAATCCTCTCCCTCAGTGCGGATGGGGTCCAGATTGAATTGCTTGCTGAGATCAAAAAATTGGCTGTCCCCAAAAATATGGGAACCGAAGGCCGAGCGATACAAGCATATCTCTCCCTTAGCTTCGGCGTTGATACGCAGCTCCCCATTGGCGGGGTTGTAAACCACAACATCGTGCTTTTCCGGACGGAAGTGATAACTTTTGGAATCCCCGTCATCGATGATGGCCGCTCTGGAGTAGCGCTTCCCATGACGAATCATGAACCAGACATAATCATCCCGCAGAGTGCAGATTACTTTTGAGTAGCGACCTTTGAGCTTTTGGAAGAACCAATCATCAAGCGTGCTCTCCAGCTCCCCGATAATCTCTTCTGAGGGCTTTTGGAACTCAGGAATCGGTTTCCTGCTGGTTTTAAAGTAGTCGTATGATCGCTTGCTAACCGAGAGAAGGTTGCCGCTTATTCGCTTCAAAAGTTTGGGGCGGACCATCCAAAGCTGGAGCGCCAGATCAGCCGGAGTGCTATTTTGTTCGGCAATGAACAGGTCCGGCTCACGATCAAGGTAGTCCAGAATTACCTCTGCGCCATCGTCGCTGGCCACATCGTTTACATAATATAACGCCTCCGCCAGATCATCTGGGGTGGCGTCGTCGGAGGTAATCAGGATGCGGCAGATTTCAGCGTAGTCAGGCTCTTTCCGGCCCAGCTCTGCCAGTACATCCAATCCACGTCCGAGGAAATACTCGGCATGTGGCTCAAAAAAATCAATCAGATGCTTTTTATCTATCTGCTGCAAAACCTCCGGTTTAGAAAATTGTCGAAAATTTAGCGTACTCATTCAGGTCTCTCACTCTTTGATGCGTAAAGACCTCAAATATATATAACCAACCTCGCGAAATAAAATGGAAACCTGTTTTTAGTTCTGAATTCCGACGTTTTCCTAACGTTTCCGGTAGGTAAGCAATATATCGCCGCCAAATTCAGGAGAAATCGAATGCAGAATATTGAGCTTGCCCCGGAAAATCCATTTTCAGCCCCAATAGAAGGGGCGACCAGCCAACTAAACCCGAAAAACCAATGGGAGGCCATTGCGGAGATTCTGGCCATTGCGGTGCTCAGAAACCGCTTCAGACAGCAGCAATTGTCAGATTAATGCCGATGTGCCCAGAGAAGGACTTGCTAAGTTTTGCGACAAGAGCGTGTGTGTCATGAAAACCAAGTCCTAAACCAAGAGAAGGAGGATTTCATGGATGACTTGAAACAACGAGAGAATGAACGATCACGCATATCGGTACTGCGCCAGTTGGCTGCATTGGAGAAGATGAGCTCAGAGCAACTCAGGGAGAAATGGTTCGACCTGTATGGCGAAAAGGCTCCGAAATATAAGAAGGCGTTTTTGATGAAACGTTTGGCTTATCGGATTCAGGAGCTCTTTTACGGAGGTCTGTCGGACCCCGCAAAAAAATGCCTGAAGAATATTGCGACTAAGGATCCGGTCGCGACAGTCAATATTCAGGTTCCGGATGCCCGAAAACCGCAGGACTCCATTTTGCCCGGAACGCGTTTCGTACGCCTCTGGCATAAAAGGCAGTACGAGGTAATCGCCCGGGAAACTGGATTCGAGTACGAGGGGCGCATTTACCGATCACTTAGTGCGGTGGCTCGGACAATTACGGGAACGCAGTGGAACGGAAAAATCTTTTTCGGCGTGAAGCGAGATTACAGAAAGAAGAAGGAGGCCACAGATGCTTAATAATGTGAATACCCGGCAGAATGGGAAACCCCTACGGTGCGCGATTTACACCCGCAAAAGCCATGAGGAAGGGCTGGATCAGGAGTTCAACTCGTTGGATGCCCAACGCGAATCGGGAGAAGCCTATATTGAAAGTCAGAAGCTTCAGGGCTGGAGAGCACTTCCCACGCGCTACGACGATGGAGGATTCTCCGGCGGCACCATGGAACGTCCGGCGTTGAAAAAACTACTCGCCGACATCGATGCCGGAAAGGTCGATTTGATTGTGGTCTATAAGATTGACCGACTTTCACGCTCATTACTTGATTTCATGAAAATGATTGAGGTGTTTAATGAGAAGGAGGTGAGCTTCGTTTCCGTTACTCAGCATTTCAGCACAACGGATCCAACGGGGCGCATGTTCCTCGGGATTCTAATAACCTTTGCCCAGTACGAGCGTGAGGTAATCGGCGAGCGCATCCGCGACAAGGTGGCTGCGGCAAAACGGCGCGGCAAATATTGCGGCGGCGTTCCTCCTCTGGGATATGACGTGGATCGGGATAAGAAAAAACTGCTGGTTAATCCGGATGAGGAACGGTTGGTTCAGCGTATTTTTAAACGTTATGTCCAGCTCGGTTCCGCTCAGCAACTGGGCAAAGAGCTGAACAAGCAGGGATATAGAACCAAATCATGGACGACAAAAAAGGGGATAGAACGGACAGGGACCGAATGGAATAATGGCCACATTTATCGTTTGCTGAACAACCGACTCTATCTTGGGGAGATTGCTTACAAGGGTAAAAATTATCCGGCGGAGCATGATGCTTTGATTGATCAACAAGTCTGGGATCAAGCACAGGCTCTGCTCTCGGAAAATCAGCGGGCCAAAAGGGTAAAAGCGCGGGTGAAAACGATATCGCCCTTGAGTGGAGTAATTCGGTGCGGTCATTGCGATTGCTCCATGGGGATCACCTACACGCAAAAGAAGGATAGGCGCTATTCATATTATATCTGCATGAAGGATGATAAACGTCCGGTCAGTCAATGCCCGATAAAGCGTGTTTCAAGCGGTGATATTGAAAAGGTAGTGCTGGAGCAACTCGGCGCGGTGTTCCGGACCCCCACGTTGGTGGCCAAGACCTATTTTAGCGCCCGCGATCTAGAAAATGAAGAACGGGATCGGCTGGATGGGCAACGGTTAAAGCTGGAGGAACAGCTCCGTTCCGCACAAAGAGACGCATTGGCCCGAATGTCTGCGGACAGCACCGACCCCGGAGCCTTTAGCCAATTGATGGAAGCCAACCGCCACGTAGGCGAACTGAGCGATCAGCTTGCGGCCATCGTTGCCCAATTGAATATGATGAAGGTAGGAGCGATCACTGAAGCCGACGTTTCTGCCGCCTTTCAGAGCATTGAGGTCTTCTGGGAAGATCTTTTCCCGCTGGAACGCAATCGCCTAATCAGTCTGCTGGTGGATCGGATTGAGCTTAGAGAGGGCGGCATTGATATGACTCTCAAAACAAACGGACTCACCGGTTTGGTCTCCGAACTGACAGGATTGGCCGAAGAAGTAGAAGGGAGGAACGCATGAGTAAGGCAACTATCACGGTAAACGAAAACGGGAACCTGCATATTCACATCCCCATGTTTGTGAAAAGAAGTCATGGTCGGAAGGTGATTTTCGCTCCCCAAACACTGGAAGGCGACAACGCCGATATGCCCGACGTCATTCAATCCGCAGTGGTCCAATCGCTCGCCCGGGCCTTTTCATGGGCTGAGCTACTGGAACGCGGCGACATCAAGTCTATCGCCGAGCTGGCGCGGTCGCTCTACGTGGATAGTTCATACGTCGCTCGCACCCTGAAACTCACCACGCTTGCGCCGGATATTGTTGAAGCCATTCTCAACGGCGAAGAACCCGACGGCGTGTCGTTGTCCAAGTTGGTCCTCAGCTTCCCTGCAGATTGGGCGGAACAACGAGCTCATTTTGGATTCGCATAAATCTTAAGTTTCCGGTCATGAAAAAGCCCGAGTAGCTTCGATGCTGCTCGGGCTTTTTGCTGTCGGGAACTCTTCTGCGGATCCCGAAGGGAAGGCAAGTTAACATTCATTACGTACGGGCTGAGTTCATGTTCGCCGCGTTGGGACTTTGCAACCCCCTTATTTTGAGATGGTAACGGCGTCGCGGAAATAAAATTAACGCTTCTTCCTTCTGCAGGTCCGGATTTATGGTTCGAATGTACGACCGGAACCAGCCACCGGATGACGCTCAAACGCAAACGCGAAAAACGCCGTTTTTCACAACTGCCTGCGTTTAAAGGATGTCGATATTAGGACGCGGTTCAGACTCAGTCCGAAAGATTCAGAGAAAGAGCGGAGAAACAGAGAATATATGCTCAAACAGTCCGAGGAATAGTGCGCCGTGTCCGGCCAGCTGGGAAATGCCAACGCACTGCAAAGCCTTTGTGTTTAAGGGCTAAGCAGGGTAGAAAACAAAAAACTCCCTCTCGTTAGAGAAGGAGTTTTTCGCACCAAAATGGTGGAGATGGGGGGAATTGAACCCCCGTCCGAATAAGAGTCACAACAGCCTCTACGTGTGTAGTTCAGTATTAAAAGATTCGCCGCCCTCGCTGCCACCGAACCGGGCCACTTGGGGCGCTAGAATCCTGTTATAGTTTTCGAGCCGCAACCCGGATCCCCGGTATTGGCCTTAGCCTATTATCGTCGCCTCTATCCCTTAACAGGCATCAGGGTAGAGACGTAGCGGAACTATGCCGCTAATGCGTAACTTTCGTCTGCATTTATGTTTTTTGGGCTCCTTTTTACGAGGCCTGGAGTCCAACCTCGACACGCCACTGAAGCTTCTACGTTACCCGTCGAAACCAGTCATCCCCATGTGAGAACAGACGCAGAGAACACCAAAACCGGTCAAACGTCAATCCGCACGGGGATTTAAAGTCCAATTAAAATGAAACCAGTCCGTGATTCTGTTGTTTGCTGAAAGGATCCTGGTGGGAGTTTTGATGATGAGTGCTGCTGTAGCGAGTAATAGGGTTGATGCGTATGGTGTGGTGCGACAGGGAGGTTGGGCCAATTACATGGACTTGAAATGCAGGGAGCGTCCGGAGATGCGGAACGTACTGCGGTAGTCAAATCGTTGGCGTATTATGAGGCTTCGTATGTGCTGAGTGATCTGACTGAATGTGCATGTTTTTGGAAAATGGGCCGATGACATTAAAGCCGAGAAAAATCCTTTCCGTAAGGTGCCCGCTCGGATTTATAGAAAATAGTCTCTCAGAGTTTTTCAGCCGGGCGCTCCATCCATATTGAAGATTGACATCGTTCCGCTTCTCAACGAAAACCTTGCGCCTATGAGTTTACCTATTTGCACCTACGGAAATCCGGTTCTTCGACAGAAGGCTGTGGAAGTTATGAGCGTGAACGAAGACGTCCGCGCTTTGGCGAAGGAAATGTTCGAGACCATGTATCTTGAAAAAGGCGTTGGTCTGGCGGCTGAGCAGGTGGGCCGAACGGAACGCATGTTCGTGATTGATATTCCAGCTGATGGCGATATCGGCGAAGACGGTCAACGGGATAATCCAACGGTTGAAATGCCGCTGGTATTCATTAATCCGAAAATTACCGGTCACACGGACGATGTGCAGATTGGCCCCGAAGGCTGTCTCAGCTTTCCGGAAATCTTTGCCAACGTAGAGCGGTGGTATGAGGTTGATGCGGAATTCATTGATATCGACGGTAATCCGCAACGGATTCATGCCAAGGGCCTTTTGTCCCGTGCGATCCAGCACGAGCTGGATCATCTCGATGGCATTCTGCTGGTCGACCGCATGTCCCACGTCAAAAAAGTTGCCCTCGGCGGCAAGCTCAAGCGCATGGTGAAAGAAACCAAAAAAGCGCTTTAAAGGGCCTCGGACAAATACGGATTAACACAGAATACTCATTGGACTACTATGGTGATCTTCTCGGAAGTACGTTTCAGGATCTCCGTTCCTTACCGACTTTCAAAATGCTTGCTCGCAAAGTAATCACTACAACGAAGTAGGTGTAGTGTTCGCCTACCCGAAGGACTTCTAGAGGACGGGCGCACGAAAGGCAACGCTGCCTTCGTCCCTCCGGTCAGCGTTCTCTACACTAGAGCTTTTCACGATTGTAATGCCGTGCTGAATTATTTTCGTAGACGCGACGTCCTCGTCGCTTGCCTCCGCATAGAGAATGCGACGGGGACGTCGCATCTACGACATCTCAATCGTTAGTTACTCTAGGCCACACATAAACGCACATCTGTGAAGAACCCATAAAACGTACCACTCAGATGACGAGGCTCAGCTTCTCAATGAATTGAAAGCTTCCGGTCATAAAGTAGGCCTTCTTGTGAACTTTGGCCGGGATGGAGTGAAGTTTAAGCGGCTGGTATTTTAAATCCCCTAAAAAAATCCGTGTCTTTCCGTGTTCGTCTGTGGCTAACTTCCCTAAATGACTGCGTTAAACAAAACCATTCGTCTTTTTCTTGATGGCATTGGCCGGCGGGATGAGTACGAATTTTATCTGAATAAATTCCAGGCCGACCCTTCGGCTTGCTTCGCTTTATTGTGTCCGGATATTGGAAGTATCGAGGCCGGGGCCGAAGTGCTCGCATTTGATCTGCATTTTCTGCTGCGGTTGGAACTGGTTCCGGCAATATTGCTTTGCGGTGAACAGGCACCTGCCATGAAGGCCGCGCTGGCGGTGGAACCGATTTTTGATTTTCATCATCTCGATAAAGCGTTGGTCGGCGATTTTATTTTAAATGCACGAAATCTGGAACGCGTTCCGGTTTTGGTTGCTGAAGAACTTTCACTGGAAGAGGCGTTGCTTGAGTTACTTCCGGTAACGGCCAAACGGGTACATTTTGTTCGGGCAGGCGGAGGGCTGAAAAGCGAAGACGGTACACTTCGGCCCTATGTTTATACCCATAAAGAAAATTTCAAGCCCTTGGAACCACTGGAGTTTGATTTTCCGGCATTGGCAGGAACCCTTTTAGATCAGCGGCCCGGCGTACACGTATCGGTGACCTCGCCGATGAATCTGCTACAGGAAATCTTTACGGTGAAAGGGGCAGGAACGTTGTTCCGCCGTGGAAGTCGGATCGATCATTTTCAGACATTGGAACAGGTTGATCGGGAACGTTTGCTGAAGCTGCTTGAATCCAGTTTTTCGAAACCGCTCAAAAATACGGATTTTTTGAAGAATGTAAGTGATAGCTATCTGGAGAAGAATTATCGCGGTGCGGTCCTTTTGGAAAATCATCCGGCCGGATGCTATCTTTCTAAGTTTGCCGTGGGCCGTGAGGCACGAGGGGAAGGGGTGGCATTGGAGTTGTGGCAGGAAGTCTGCCGAAATCATGAAGCCCTGTTTTGGCGATCCCATATCGAGAATCCCTTTAATGCCTGGTATCACAAACACGCTGATGGACATCATGCGGTGGGTCGGTGGCAGATCTTCTGGCGTGGCGTTTCTGCAGAGGCTATTTCCTCAATAATTGCCTATTGTTGCGATCGAGAAGAAGATTTCGCCTGAAGAAGCATAGATTTTGCTCCATAATTGACAGTTTGCTGCTCAGCGTCTACCTTTCCGGTTCCCGAATTTAAGAAAAGGACGATCATATTATGAGTAAATTAGATTTTTTTGATGCGTATTCCGCTCATTGCGACGAGCGCGCTAAAGAAGGCGTGCCTCCTTTGGCCCTGGATAAAGATCAGACCGCCGATGTTATTGAACTGTTAAAGAACCCGCCGGTCGGTAAAGAAGACGAGTTGGTTGCGCTGATTACCGATCGCGTAAATCCGGGCGTCGATCCAGCTGCCCAGGTTAAAGCTGAGTTTCTGTTTAAGGTGGCACATGGTGAAGAATCATCTCCGTTGATTACGGCAGAACAGGCCGTTGACCTTTTAGGCACCATGGTTGGGGGATACAACCTCGACGGCCTGATCCGTTTGGTTGACGAGCAGGGGCCTCTGGCTGCAACTGCTGGAGCATCGCTGAAGAAGATGGTGCTGTCGGTTAACCGCTTTGAAGATGTTCAGGCGCTGGCGGATAAAGATAATGAAGTGGCCAAGGATGTCATCACCTCCTGGGCAAATGGCGAATGGTTTACCTCGCTGCCTGAAATTGAAGAAGAAATTGAAACCGTCATTTATAAGGTCGACGGCGAAATCAATACCGACGACTTTTCTCCAGCATCCTTCGCTTTCACGCGCGCGGACATTCCAATGCACTCCAATTGCATGGGCGGTTCCCTGTTTCCAAACGGGCCACAGGAAATTGCGGACCTGAAAGAAAAAACTAGCCTTCCGGTCACCTTCGTAGGTGATGTTGTGGGAACCGGTTCATCGCGTAAGTCTGCAATCAACTCTTTGCTTTGGCATATCGGTAATGACATTCCGTGCATTCCAAACAAGCGCCGTGGCGGTATTATTATCGGTAGCACCATTGCTCCGATTTTCTTTAACACCGCTGAAGATTCAGGATCGCTTCCAATCCAGACCGACGTGGCTGAACTCTCCACCGGTCAAATCATCAAAGTCTATCCGGTTAAAGGACTCATCACGGATGCCGATGGCAACGAGATTTCTTCGTATTCAGTTAAACCGGACACCATTCTTGACGAATACCGTGCGGGAGGACGTGTTCCACTGATCATTGGTAAGCAGCTGACTGAAAGAGCCCGCGAACTGCTGGGTATGATCTCGATCGATGAGTCCGGAATTTTTGTGGTTCCTGACAATCCGAAGCCTGCGGCAGGGCAGGGCTATTCGCTGGCGCAGAAGATGGTTGGTCAGGCCTGTGGTGTTGAAGGCATTCTGCCGGGCACCTCCTGTCTGCCAAAAATGACGACCGTAGGTTCACAGGATACCACCGGCCCAATGACGCAGGGCGAAATCACCGAACTGGCTTGTCTTAAATTTAATGCGGATCTCGTTATGCAGTCATTCTGCCACACCGCCGCTTACCCGAAACCTGCAGACGTAAAGACACACGCAACGCTGCCGGACTACATCATGAATCGTAAAGGCGTTTCGCTTCGTCCAGGCGACGGCGTGATTCACTCCTGGCTCAACCGCCTGCTGATTCCTGACACCGTGGGTACCGGTGGTGATTCGCACACGCGTTTCCCTATGGGAATTTCCTTCCCTGCCGGATCCGGTCTGGTCGCTTTTGCGGCAGCTCTCGGGGTGATGCCTCTTGATATGCCGGAATCGGTATTAGTTCGTTTTTCCGGTGATCTGCAACCGGGCGTTACGTTACGTGATATCGTAAATTCTATTCCCTATGTGGCCATTCAAAAGGGGCTGCTGACTGTAGAGAAGAAGAATAAGAAAAATATCTTTGCCGGCCGTATTCTGGAAATGGAAGGTTTGCCGGATCTCAAGGTTGAACAGGCCTTTGAGCTGACCGATGCCGCTGCCGAGCGTTCTGCCGCTGCCGCCAGCATTAAGCTGGGTCGTGAGTCCACGGTTGAATATCTCAACTCCAACGTGAGACTGATGGAAGAGATGATCAAGGGCGGTTACGGCGATGCTGAAACCATACAGAGACGCATTGATTCTGTGAACGAGTGGATCGAAAACGGCGAGCTGATGAGTGGCGATGATAATGCTGATTACGCGGCGGTGATTGAAATTAATATGAGCGAGATCACCGAGCCGATCCTTTGCTGTCCGAACGATCCGGATGACGTGAAAAAATTGTCCGACGTACAGGGAGCTAAAGTCGACGATGTGTTTATCGGCAGTTGCATGACCAATATAGGCCATTTCCGTGCCGCCGGCGAAGTGCTCGACGGTGAAGGTTTTGCCAACGTGAAGCTTTGGATCTGCCCGCCGACTAAGATGGATGAAGCTCAGCTGACAAAAGAAGGCTACTACTCAAAATTCAGTGCAGCCGGTGCGCGTACTGAAATGCCGGGATGTTCGCTTTGCATGGGCAACCAGGCGCGTGTAAAAGACAACGCGGTGGTCTTCTCAACCTCAACGCGTAACTTTAATAACCGTTTGGGAACCGGCGCTCAGGTTTATCTGGGCTCTGCTGAGCTGGCAGGTGTAGTCGCTCTCAAGGGCGAGCTCCCAACTCCGGCCGAATATGTGAAGATCGTTGCTCCGAAACTGAAGGGTAAAGAAGCGGATATCTACAAATATCTAAACTTCCATCAGATGACTGAGTTTTCAGTATAACGCGTAATTCGTAATTCGTAATGCGTAATTAAAGGCGGTCCTCGGGCCGCCTTTTTCTTTGGAGGGACTGGGTTGGCGAAGCCTTGATTTCGGCTATTGCGGTACTTATTAAATTATCGCTATTTTTTTACTGTTATGACAAAAAAAGAAGATCAGTAAAGAGGGGGCAGTATGAGCAGGCAATCAGGACAAATCGAAGAGATACTTAAAAAACTGCCGGAAGCAGATGCCCAAGTGATTATTGATGTATTGGCTGAGCGGGAACGGGCAGAGAAGAAACTAAAAGAGTCGGAGGAACGCAGACGCTTTTGGCTGGAGCAATCCCCGGTATGCACGAAGATTATTGATCTGGATTTTAACCTTCAATACATGAGCCATTCAGGTATTCACGGGCTGGGGATCGACGATATTTCCGAGTTTTATGGGAAGCCCTATCCATTCTATTTTTTCCCGGAGGAAGCCAAGGCGAAAATGATCGCCAACCTGACTCAAGTTAAGCAGACCAAGCAGATCATCTCAAAAGAAAGCCCTGTGTATGATGTGAAGGGCAATGAGTTGTGGTTTCAGGCAACGATTGTTCCTCTATTCGATGATCAGGGCGAAGTTGAACATATTATGGTGGTTTCTGTGGCGACCACCGAGCGGAAGAGGGCCGAGCAGCAATTGGCGGAAGAGAAAGAGCGCCTTGCTGTTACCCTTCAAAGTATCGGTGACGGAGTCATTACCACAGATACCGGCGGAAATGTGCTTCTCATGAATCCGATTGCGGAAGCTTTGACGGGTTGGGAGCTACGCGATGCCAGCGGTCGGCCCTTGTCCGAAATTTTCCAAATAGTGAATGCGAACACTTCCGAACCCGTCGAAAATCCGGTTGCCAAGGTGATTGAATCCGGGCAGATCGTGGGCCTGGGAAACCATGCGCTCCTGATATCAAAAACCGGTGATCAATATCATGTTGCTGATTCCGGGTCTCCGATCCGAGATAGTGAAGGCTGCATTATCGGTATTGTTCTTGTTTTTCGGGATGTTACTGAAGAATATCGAATTCGGGAGCAGCTTCATCAGTCGCAGAAAATGGAGGCCATTGGGCAACTTGCGGGCGGTGTGGCCCACGATTTCAATAACACACTGGCCGGGATCAGTGGTGCTGCGGAGTTGCTGGGTGAAGTGCTTTCCGACCGGCCGGATGACTTTGAACTTGTCGGCATGATTCGCAAATCAGTGAGAAAGGCGGCGGACCTGACCTCGAAGCTTCTCGCCTTTGCTCGCAGGCAGCAATCAGCAACCATGGTGCTGGATCTTCATCATGTGATTAAGGAATCACTGGCCTTGCTAAAGAATTCGGTGGACCGAAAAATAAGTTTTGTAACCGAGTTGCATGCTGATCGGAGCAACGTGATGGGCGATCCGTCGCATCTGCAGAATACCATCATGAATCTTGCCATCAATTCTTCACATGCCATGCCGGATGGCGGGACCATCACACTTAAATCTCATCTGGTTGATCTTAATGAGGAATATTGTTCCGACTCTCTTTTCGATATTGAACCGGGGACATTTATTGAACTCATGGTTACGGATACAGGAATCGGTATCGAGTCGAAGGATCTGCCGCGGATTTTCGAACCCTTCTTTACCACGAAAATATGCGGAAAGGGAACTGGGCTCGGATTGGCCTCTGTTTTCGGAACCATTCAGCAGCATAACGGATCCATTACGGCCAGCAGCAAGGTGGGAGAAGGAAGTAGTTTTCATATTTATCTTCCGCTAACGGAAAAAGAAACCACATCGCCACCTGCTGAACCTAAGGTGAATCAGGGCAGTGGAACCATATTGTTGGTGGATGATGAGCCCGTGTTGCTGAACACGACCAGTGCAATACTCCAGAGCTTGGGTTATACGGTTCAGGTTGCAGAAAACGGTGCTGTTGCCCTCGAACTTTTCAGGGAAAATCCAGATGTATTCGATTTGGTTCTTCTCGATATGATCATGCCTGTTATGTCCGGAAAAGAGTGTTTTATGGAGTTGAAGAAAATCAGGCCGGAGATCAAGGTTATCCTGTTATCGGGATTCATCAAGGAAGACGATCTTGAGGGGATGAAGACAAAGGGCTTGAAGGGCTTTGTCCGGTTCTGACATAGGTTGTCACTTTGGAAAGGAGAAGATCCGAAGTGAAAGAGAGTACATCAATAAGATATAGTGAGGCATTTAAGAGGCAGGT
>JADGFE010000070.1 GCA_016744085.1 Kiritimatiellales bacterium
TGGGTATCGAGACGAAGAATACCTGCACCTCAAAATCTACGATCTGCCCAATATCTCAACGAGAAGAGAGCTCTAAAAACGCACTTCCGTGAAGAACCCGTTTTTGTAATTTTATCCGTTGCCAGCCAGTAGCTATAGTACTTCGTTCACTGCAATTTACTTAGACACGAAATTCATTGAGACCCTTTGAAAGGAGAGTTAGGAGGTGGTTTTATTTCAGCTCGACAGCAATTCGATAGTAGCCGTGTTCCGCGAAGTTCTGCTGATTGAGCGTATAACTTTCGCCGGTGAGCCCAAAGGCAATGGCGGAGAAGGGCTTATTCAGATCATCGCTCCAGAGCACGGAATAGGTGCGGCCGGTTTCCGGGGTCCAGTAAAGGGTTAGCGTATCCATATTTTCTACTGCGAAATAGGATGCTGCAATTTTTGGATGTGTTCCGGCAATGAATTCCTCAAGATTACTCTGCCCATCAAAATCCCAGTCTGGAAGGGTTTGTTCGAGAGAACCGAAAAAATCCAATTCCCACGAATCCAGCATGGTGTCTGCATCGGAGTCGGTTGCCGATACCGCACCCCAGCTGCTTATGCCTGTGCGGATTAAAGGATAACCGGTTCCATCAGCACCTGTAGGCCAGGGCTTTTGATCAAAGTAAAATAATTCATCCAGCACTACCCACGAAATATCCAATGGGTCCGATGGATCATCGGAATCTTGAGGACGTTCAAGTGCAACTCGCTCGCCGCGGTTGGAAAGTTCACCTTTGTAGGGGCCATATACTAGAGATGATCCGCTCAGTCCATAGGTGGAGCGGAACTGAGAGAGTAGGGATGTGTTGGCCGTGTCAAACGATACGAGCCAGAGTTTCTCGCCGGAATCCAGATCATGGCCTGCCGGGAAGGTATAGGAAATTCCGCCATCGATTCGATAGGGCCCGGTTGGATTATATAGAGAAGCCGTTGAAGATCCTGTGTTTTCCAGCTCAATATATTCCATATCGCTACCCGCTGGCGGTAGTGGATGATACATTACACCGCTGATCCGGATGGCTGGGTCAACCAGTTGATTCGAGGTGCCCGGTGTTGTGATTGTTGTTTTCCAGTTAGCTGAACCATCGGGATAGCGCCCCAGGGAGACGCCGTTTTCCTGCCCCTTGAAACGGATGGCATCCACCACACGGTTTGCGGTGGAAAGAATGACCTGCTCACCCGCTTTGTTGAGTCCAAATCCACTGGTACGGCCTGGGTGGAAGTCGTTTTCATCAAAGACTACATGACCGAAAGGAGGCAGTGTCGTTCCATTCGGGATCATGAATTTAGTTAGGTTGTCTAAGTTGTCGCTGAGATACCAGCCATTCAGTGTGACGGAAGACGATGACGTATTGTAAAGTTCGATTTTGTCGTTCGAGTCGAAAGGTGCGTAATCTGTATGGGCGATTATTTCATTAAGCACGATGGTTTCACCTTCACGGGGATCTCGATAACCCGGCGATCCGTTGATGAAGGTGCTGGCTCTCCAGTTGCCTCCGTAATGCAAGGATCCTCTTTCCTGACCGGCCATGGCCGAATCAACGGGAACCAGTGAATGTCCGGCGCCGTCGGCAGCCTGTGGCCAATTGCGGGCATCGGAATAACTGAATGAAATGAGATCATTATTTTTAAATTCGAGGTTCAGGGATTCTCCGTTGTTATCGAAGTTTCCGCTGAATTCTCCAGCGATCGTAATATTTCCGGCAGGGTAGGTTGTATTGAAGGCATCGATATCATCCACGACGACCATGTATTCACCTGGCGCAAGTTGGGCAGGGCCTTCTTTGAAGCGGAAGTCGATTCCGTCATCAAACTTGTAACTCTTCATTGCGACGCTTTCATCCGAGATATTTTGTACTTCAATAAAATCATGTGGATTGCCGTCGGGGGCATGATACATCAGTTCGGTAATGGCCAGCGGAATTTCCGGGTTCCAATAGGTGCCTTCTGCAAGCGCACTCCATGTGGATCCGCTACGGGCTCGGGCTTTAACATGTGTGGGCCGTGTTATGCTGATTGCTCCTGAATAGGTAAGTCCTGCAATGCCGCCGCCGATGCTTCGGGGATCTGATCCGTCTGTTGTGTAATAAATCGTTCCAGCAGATGCAGAAAGTGAAATGGCTGCTCCATCCGCTACCTCGCCATCGGCTTGACTGAGTTGCGGGCGCGCTACCGATGGAATCAGTCCGTCAGAATTGTACAAACTAATGAGGTAGGCACCTCGTCCGCTCAACCAGGCTTTCATTTGGTTAACGGCAACAATCCAGTTATCACGATCGAGGCTGGTATTTCCCCAGCGCGCAGAGTGGGCAACAATGGCGCGGTCGATCTGTGCCTCGCGTTTTTCAATGCGGGCAATATTGTTTCCATATAATAGTGCGCCGTCTCCTTCGAGGTGTTTATAGAGGCGGTCGGCAAATGCCAGCTTATATTCGGAATTCGCGGTCAGTTTTTCATGAAGGGTCATGGGGTTGAACCACTTAAACTGATTAAAGTTTGCATGGTTGAATGGCCCGGTTCGGTTGCGGTGCCATCCGGAGCTTGTATTGTCATCGCCTGTATTCGGAGTGAAGTCCTCCCCATCGGAAAAGGCGCTGTCCATGCTCCATTCCAAATCGTGCTGAAACCATTTAAATCCATCTGGATTAATACGGTTGTAAATCCCGTAAAGATTATTCAGTTTATTGTCTCCATACCAGGCCGAGATGCAGTTGTCGGAAGCGTCCATGAAAGAGATCAGTATGAGATAATCTATCAGGTTTTCCAGATCGACCAGCTTGGTCTTTGTTGGATCGGGGTTGCCACTTGAGTTGAGGCCCTGTACGGAAAAATAGGCGGCATTATTGGCAAACCCGGCCATAGCTGCCTGGTAGAGATCATAGTAAGCATCGAGATTGCCGTCGGTCGCTTCGATGCTGTTACGATTGTCTTCTATCGGATCCCAGCGAGAAACCGTCTTAATGGTGTCGTAGTCGTCTTTATCTCCGCCATAGTACGCAGCGCCGAACGTGGCTTCCGGTCGCTCCTCCGTCATATAAAGGCCCCAGTAGTCTCCATTCAGATAGAGGTGGTAATAGCGACTGCGCGTATAGCTGAGATCCATGTCGCTGGAGGTATCGCGGCCGAAAATATCGCGTAGGAACGTATTTTTAACCTGCCCGCCATCGTAGTCAGACCATGCCGTATCACCTTCAGCCCAACCACGGTTCTGAGAGGTGCGGAGGTCAATTTTATCGAAGCTGTCTACGCCTTCATTTCCAAAGAGCGGATAGTTCAGTTTTCCATCTCCGTATTCGCCACGGAAAAAGAGCCGGAAGCTATGTTTCGGGTTTTTTTCCCGACGGCTGAACCCGCCACGTATACGGAGTCCTGCATTAATGTGGAACCCTTCGGTTCCATCCGGATGGATCAATTCCATGGACGCGGGCCGTTCCCAAAGTTTGCCTCCTTCTATGGCATTTACATAAATTCCGGTGTTAGGGTTATACAGATTGGCATCATCGGTTGTAATCGAGAGGGTCGGTATGGCCTTTAGCGCATCCTGTACGCTGACGACATTATTGGAAGCATCGTAATAGGTGGAGTTCACAACAGCCGAATCCATGCCTTTTTTAATTTTTTGTCCTTGTGGATCGGTGCTGCTGGCTGCTGTTCCATTGATATAATAGGTTTGTTGCGATTGCGTAACGACATCGCCGGTAAAGATATAGGTATCGGTTTTGGGATACGTAGTTTTCCAGCCGGATTTGTAAGCTCGCACTCGAAGGTTTTTAGTGGTGGAAATAGAAATGGGACTCGAATATGGGGTACTGCTTTCGTTGGGCTCTGACCCGTCCAGCGTATAGTATATGCTTGCGCCGGCTGTGACATTGGATAATACGACCTGAATGGCTGAATCGTAGAACCCGCGGCCGGGGGTAATGATAGGAAGTTCAACAACGCCGCCATAACTGAAATCAGTATTCTCGGATCCAGGCGTTGGAGTGATCAGCAAGCCTTCCTCTTCCGGATCGATTACGCCTCCCTGAATCGCTTCCAGCTTCGGCATGATCAGGATATCGGAAGAGTTCGTCGACTGATTGATTGCTTGAAGGGCGAGTAGGTTACTGCCATTAGAAAGCGTATTGATGTGATCCGTCAGATTGAATTCCTGAAAAACAATTCCATCGGAATCGTTGACGTATTGTTCGCCCGTGTTGCTGTTCCAGTTTCGTGTTGCCGGGGCAAGAGCTGAGACGGCCACTTCAGTACCGTTGATATACGCAGCAAATGCATCATCAAATTTAATTTTCAGCTTCAGGCTGGTAATGCTTGAAGCATCAGTCACGTCGAAAGGAATCCGGATATAGGCGGAGGCATTATTATTTTGCATGCCGGAAATGTTTAATCCGATGAGCGGATTATAATTCACCGGCGATGTGCTTTGGTCGTAGCCGACGCCGGTTGTTCCTGTCGTCCAGCCACTATCGTTGAAACTACTGCTGTTCCATTCTGAAACCGTTGCTGTTGGAACCAGAGCTTTGCAGGCTGCTCCCTGATCAAGGAGTACGTCGGTCGTTCCACCTATGCTGAGCCCACGACCATATGAAACATCGTCATCCAATGCAGGAAAGGTAATGCTGTCTTCCATAGTTGTTCCGTTCGGCTGTGTTAGGAATACGGATTCACCACCTGAACTTAATTTAAAATTGGTGTGTAGCTCTGAACCGGCTATTGCCCGATTTTTATTCGATGCAAAAATGACGAGATATCCTTTTGTGGGAATCGTTACGACCGGCAGGGTCCATTGCGTTAAATTGCCGGCATCGTCCGACAGGTGCCAACCATTCAGACTGATCGTCGTAGTCGAATTATTATACAATTCGATCCAGTCGCTATAAGCGCCATCTTCATCCTGAATTCCCGTTCCATTGGAGGCCAGAAGCTCGCTGATCACGATATCCTGCCCGAATACGGGGATGCATAATAGAGTGAATGCGGCCAAAACAGAGCGCAGGTTTATAGTTTTAAAATGTACAAATTTGAACATAAATTCCTTTGAATTATAGGCTAGAAATTAAATCTAAGACAGATTGGTTTAATAGCAAGGAGTTAAATAGTAGCGACTTGGTCAGTTTGCAAGCCGTTTCGTTCAATATAAACTAAGGGTTATGTAAGTTCCTGAATTCTTTTCTTTGTCCGACTAATACGTTCATCCAAAGAGGGATGAGATGAGAAGTAGGAACCTAGAGTATTGGGTTCTTGTGAGCTTTCTCCAAGTATTGAAAATAGTCGGCATCCACCCTGAGGGTTAAAACCGGCTGCTTTCGTGAGTGCAACGGCAAATCGATCGGCTCTGAATTCCTGTTCGCGGGAATAGCCTTGTTGTACAAGGTGGGAGAACAGTTGTTGAATATGTGGATTAATTCCGCGGGTTTGGACGCGCAACAAGCCATTGATTACTGCTTTGGTCAGAAAGCGTTTATTGGCATCGCCGTGAATGCCATGGGCGATTTCATGGGCCAGTACAAAAGCAATGGAATCGACATCTTCCCCGCACCGGTCAAACAGGTTTTCCGAGATAAAAATAAACCCGCCAGGGATTGCACAGGCATTCGGATCGGTGGACTTATCGAGTTTGAAGGTGTGTTTGCGTTCTTTATTTCTAAGAGGAGAGGTCAACGTTGCTGCAATTTCGCTTAGTCGGTTGTTTTCAATCGTTGGAATCTCATCTTCGTAAACCTGTGCCAGCAAATAGCCCATGTGAAATTCGGCATCGATCTTTTCGGACTCCGTTCCGGCCAACGATTTCATGACCCAGTTGGCTTTGAAAAACAGCGGGGCGGTTTTTCTTCCGAGTATGTACGCAATGCTGCTCATAATAAGGTTCGGTTATTCAGCCGTCGACCCTGTGCGATAAAGGAAATTCGATCGAGCAGAGGCGCGCAGAGGTTGCCAATGAGGACGGCATAGACGATGGCCTCGGTATAGAAGGTGAATTCGCGGATCAGTGCGTTGCTTACACCCATGATGATGCCACAGGCCATGCGGCCGCTTTTGCTCATGGGCGTGGAGACGGGATCGGTTACGATGAATAGGGCGCTGAAAATAGTTGCTGAAGAGCAAAGGTTAAACAGCATATTATTTCCGAATAACGTAGTGGTTACACCAAAGGAAATCAGGAAGGCAATCGGGGTCCGCCAGGTAATGATTCGTTTCCAGCAAAGGACGCCGCCAAGGATAAGCAGGAGCAGGGGAAAAGTTTCGCCGGGGCTTCCGGGAACCAGCAAAAATAGATCTTCCCAGATTTCTTCGATACGACCGAACAGTAGTTCAGACCACTCAAGCGGAAAACCTTCTGACCGGTAAAGCTCCTGGGGGGTTGCTGTGGAAATGACATCCGGAGTAGGCGTTCCCCAGTTAACTATTTGGGCCGGATACATCAGCATGAGAAACAGACGACCGGCCATGGCCGCATTAAAGCGCAGCGGAAGTTCAACCATCGGAAGTTTCACGATCCAGACCGCAATCAGAATGGAAAACAGCATGGGTAGGAATGGCATGCTGGTCGGAACGCTGGCGGCGATTAGTGCGGCGGTGAATGCAGAACCGGTGCAGACTAGTCGTCTCTTGCGTTTAACGATCAGCGTATAAATAGTTTCAGCCATTGAACCAATCAGCGCATAGCCGATCAGACGCCAGATAAAGGTTGAATCGTAGAGCACGCTGTAAATCGAGCAGGGAACCAGCAAAGCGAGCAGGGCCCAGGCGGCCATTCCAGAGGAGCGCGAACCCATACGAAGGAAAGGACTGACTATAGACATTTTTTCCCCTCCTTCAGTGTTTGTACAATCGGAATATCCGATGGGCACACCGCCGAGCAGACCCCACATAGAAAACATTCGGTCATCTGAGCTTTAAATGCGGCGGAGCTTACCTTGTCTTTTTTGATTCGTTCCACTAGCGAATAAGGATGCAGTCCAAGCGGGCAGGCGGTATTGCAAGTACCGCACCGGGTGCAGGGCCGTTCATCATGCCATGCGGAATCCCGCTTTAGAATGAACAGGGATAGAGTCGTTTTTTCAATCACATCATCCAATGAAACCTCATGCCCCATCATAAGCCCGGAATCAGCAATCAAATGGGTGGAGGGGTCGAAAGAGATTTTGTATACCTCTAAAACTTCGCGAATGGTCAACCCGACAGGTATCACTGCATTTTTGTAAAATCCAATCGAAGGCATGGTGAGAGTCAAGGGACGCTCCATTACCGGTATACCATCAATAATAGCGCGCCCGATGGCCCGTAGGGATACGACATTCTGAATTAAATAACCCCATTGATACGGACGCAGTCCCGGTGGTGGTGTTTTTCCGGTCAGTTGTTTGAGGATAAGTTTTTCAGCTCCTGCCGGATATTTAGCAGCGAAGCGCTCCATGCTAAATTCACCATACCGCTTGTTTAAATCGTCGAGGCTTATGCCGCCGTCTTTTGTCGCTAAGATCACCTTGGTTGCTCCAACGGCTTTCGCACAGGCATTGGCGCCGGCCGCCACCCAAAGGGAATCATTTAATAACACAGACTGGTCAGCCGTTATTCCGGGCTCACATTCCACTCCGTTAATAACGAGGGTATGGGCTCCAATGCTGGCTTTTATTTTTTCCGATGTTCGGAAGCCGCTACCCCCCATGCCGACAAGTCCGATGTCATCGAGAAAATCGAGGAAAGTTTCGGGGTTGATATCATCCAGGCCTGAAAAAATCCGCTCCGGATTTGGGAATGGATTTTCTAGAACTCGGAAATCGGCGAGTTTGTTCCAATTGATCGTTATTTTGCGCAGCATGGTTTATTTCTTTGGATGCGTCCAATCGGGCATGGTTTCTAGTTCGATAGCAACTCTCCGTGCCATATAGTTGAGATAACCGGAAGTTTTAATGCCATAGCGTGTCGCGCCGCTCAATCCGTCAACGGCCGATTTTTCCGCATGGGGATCAAACGGGATATTCTTGAATTGCTTCAGCACAGAGATAACCTGTTTGCGGTCTTTCACTTTTTTAATTTTTGCGATATCGGGGAATAACGCCTCATGAAGAATAAAGCCTTCATCCGTTTTGTGGACAACAACGACCCCTGTAATCGTTTTGAATGATTCGATTTTACGATAAACAACACCGACCTTCGCCTCATTGTTTTTATCCCAGCCAATATACATGCGTTCGATCGTTCGCGAGTAGGGATCATCAGATTCAACAACCTCCATACCGGCCAGTGCCGCGTCTATGGCATTCTGCAGTTTATCGGCATGAGCACCGGTAATGCCTACAAAAAGAAGGCCTATTATAATTACCCTAAACAGCATCGTTGAACTCCGCATTTAATAGAACGGCGGAAGATACGGGTTTGAGATGCGGTAACGCAAGCGAATAGCGGTATTTGCGTGAAATGCGGGAGGTGTTTTCAGGCATCGTTTTGGACCAAAAAAAGCAAGGTATGATGATTGACGGCTTTAGGGGGGTTGGGTACTGTTCCGGCTCATTTTAACCAGAAACGACAGTTTCTAACTCAAAAGGAAAGGTGTTAAACATGGCTACTAAAGTTGGCATTAACGGTTTCGGCCGTATCGGACGTATGGTTTTCCGCGCAGCAGCGGCTCGCGAAGACATTGAAATCGTAGGCATCAACGACCTACTCGACGTTGACTACCTCGCATACATGCTCAAATATGACTCTGTACACGGTCGCTTTGCAGGTACGGTTGAAGTTAAAGACGGTTCCCTCGTTGTAAACGGTTCTGAAATCCGCATCACAGCTGAACGTGATCCTGCTGCCCTCGCTTGGGACGCCATCGGCGCTGAAGTTGTGGTTGAATCCACTGGTTTCTTCCTGACCGACGAAACTGCACGTAAGCACATCACAGCCGGCGCGAAGAAAGTGGTACTTTCAGCTCCTTCTAAAGATGCTACTCCAATGTTCGTATGCGGTGTTAACACTGATTCCTATGCTGGCCAGGACATCGTTTCCAACGCTTCCTGCACCACTAACTGCCTGGCACCGGTAGCTAAGGTTCTGAACGACAAGTTCGGTATTGCTAAGGGTCTGATGACCACCGTTCACGCGGCTACTGCAACACAGAAGACCGTTGACGGTCCTTCCGCTAAAGATTGGCGCGGCGGACGTGGTATCCTGGAAAACATCATTCCTTCTTCCACCGGTGCGGCTAAAGCAGTTGGTAAAGTAATTCCTGAACTGAACGGCAAGCTGACTGGTATGGCTTTCCGCGTTCCTACTTCTGACGTTTCTGTTGTTGACCTGACGGTTGTACTCGACAAGGAAGCTTCCTACGAAGAAATCTGCGGCGCAATGAAAGAAGCTTCTGAAGGCGCAATGAAGGGTGTTCTCGGATACACGGATGAAGATGTGGTTTCCACTGACTTCCGTGACGAAGAATGCACCTCCGTGTTCGATTCAAAAGCCGGTATTCAGCTTGACGGAACTTTCGTCAAGGTTGTTTCCTGGTACGACAACGAGTGGGGTTATTCCTGCAAGGTTCTCGACCTGATCAAAGTAATCGCTGGCTAAGCCCAATCGATTCTTCGATTCAAAAGGCGTCCCGTTCGCGGGGCGCTTTTTTTTGTCCAGTAAGGTTGAATTCGTGCAGGGAAAAGATGAGAAAAAGGCTTCGCTTTGCACCTGGACTTCAAGGTGAGGTATGCGCCTCTTCCCCGACCTCATAGGCAACCAAGCCAAAGCCTGATAACTTGTTGGGCATGGATACGAATAAAAACACTACACCGGGGCGGACTTCCTATACCGAGGAGGAACGCCGGGAACTGATTGAGGAGTTTAAATCGTTGAGAGTCTTTATGCCCTTGATCGCTTCAATGGCCACCTTGGCCTTGAACTTGTCCGTGAATGTTCTTCGTTTTCTTCCCATTTCCATGCGTCCTTTTGTGCCATTTTAAGGATGCAGATTCCACTTAAGTCAGTGGTCCTAAAATCGGGGTTAAGCGCACGGGTTGATATAGCCGCCAAAGAATAGGTTGTCTTTTATATTTTCCCCGTCACTATAGGTAGCCGGTGCAGCATCCTCAACTTAATCCACCCATCAGGTGAGGGTTATTACGTTGTCGCGAATACCTGCGGTACTTTTAGACCTTTATGAGACTTGTGACCTGATTGGACTCCTGTATACATACCTTCACATGACGACTATTCCTACCGTTTCAATCATTCTCCCCGTCTATAACGCAAAGAGCACCTTATCAAAATGTGTAGAAAGCGTACTTGCTCAAAGCTATTCGGATTTTGAACTACTTCTTGTGAATGACGGAAGTACAGACGACTCCGCCGTACTATGCGATCAGTTTAGTGCGTTGGATCCCCGTGTACGCACGCTGCATAAGAAAAATGGGGGTTGTGGCAGCGCACGAAACATTGCTTTCGACGAAGCGCGTGGCCGGTGGATCGCATTTTGTGATGCGGATGATTGGGTGGGTGATCGCTGGCTGGAATGTTTTATGGAAAACATCAATGACGCCGACCTTGTGGTTCAGGGGTTTCATTGTCATAACTGGCCGTTTGGTGGTAATACGGAAATAGGGTTGGATGACTATATCGGCCCCAAAACCCCTTTTGTAGAAGAGTTGTATGAGCTGGCTGCAGCAGGATATTTATGGTGCAAGTTGTTTCGTTCAGATATAATCCATAATTTAAAACTGCGCTTCGATGAGTCAGTTCAGCACCGGAGCGATGAAGAGTTTTTAATGAGATACCTTCTGGCTGTTGATGTGGTTTCTAATGTTAAACAAGGTCATTATCATTATGACTGTCCGGATAACAAAGTTAAGTATCTCGATCGTCTTAGTGCAGATTGTTTTTTCAGTTTGTTCACATCCATAAAAGAAATGTTCCCAACATCGTATTGTTCAAAGCTTATGGCCCAGGATTATTTTGATGACTCTACGATGCTCCTGTTGAGAAAATACAAAGCCCGAGATACTTCCCGTGAGCATATCCTTAAGCAGTACATCGCCGTTTATAGTGATGAAATCCACCGTGTTAAGTACCGTCGAATACTTTTCAAACCGCTTTATTTTATTTTGCAGAAAAATAATTTATCTTTAAGTCACTCTTTACTCTCAATATATAGTTCGGCACTAGGGAAGCTAGGCAAGATCTAGAAATAGCCTGTCTTCTGTTTTACTGGTTACTCAGAGGCTATTTTATCCGATTTTGATCCATGGGGTTCCATGCGTCAGGGATGATCTCACTCGAATATGGAGATTTAACCTGTTCGATCATGGCGTTTAAAACATCTCTAATGGGAAACTGTTGGATTTTATTCGTTCACTATGATTATTTCTATGTTTCACCTTTGCTTGTTCCATCGGAATAACAGGGTGAGCTTAACCTGCTGATCTGCATAGAGAAGTAGCGCCGAGACAATTGGTATTTATGTTATATCTGCGGGGGTAGGTTCTAATGCGACATGCGTACTTTGGGGTAGAACGTTTGATCGGGGAATAGATATGGGGAATTTCTTCAAACTGAAGGAAAATGGCACGACTGTGAAAGCAGAAGTGATTGGTGGGATTACAACATTCCTGACGATGGCATACATCATAATCGTCAATCCACTTATTTTGAGTGAGGCCGGGATGGATAAGCCGGCCTTGATTACGGCAACCTGCCTTGCAGCATGTCTGGGCACACTCTTGGCTGGGTTGTGGGCAAAGGTGCCGTTTGCTATGGCTCCCGGTATGGGGCTGAACGCTTTTTTTACCTACACGTTGGTCATGGGGCAGGGCTTACGCTGGGAAACAGCGCTGGGTGTTGTGTTCGTTTCCGGGGTGGTATTTCTGATTCTAACCGTAGCGGGCATCCGTGAAAAAGTAGTTACGGCCATTCCTCTGGAACTTCGCGTTGCGACCGCGGCCGGGATCGGATTATTTATTACATTTATCGGACTGAAGAACCTGGGGTTGATTGTAGCGAATCCGGCAACTTTGGTTTCAATCGGATCCATCAGTAAGCCAGTTCTAATCGGACTCGCCGCTCTATTTTTGATTACCATTCTCGAAATGAAAAAGATCAAGGGTTCGATTTTGATCGGCATCATTGTGGCCACCACAGTCGGTGCCTTGTTGGGTGAAGTGGAAATGCCCTCGGCAACCTGTTCAGCTCCGCCAAGCCTTGGACCCATTGCTTTTAAACTGGATATTCTCGGCGCACTGAAGTGGGGGATGGCCGGAGCTATTTTCTCGTTCATGTTTGTGGATCTTTTCGACTCAATCGGCACCATTGTTGCGTGCTCCTACGAAGCGGGGCATGTTGAAGAAGATGGCGCGATCAAACGGATCGATAAAGTACTCGAAGCCGATGCGGTGGCCACCATTGCCGGTTCGCTGTTGGGAACCAGTACCACGACGACCTACATTGAATCTGCTTCGGGGATTGCTGATGGTGCGCGTACTGGGCTGGCTTCGGTTGTAACGGGCATCCTCTTTCTGCTCGGCCTTTTCTTTGCGCCGTTAATCGCCGTTGTACCAGCATTTGCGACGGCACCCGCGTTGATTATTGTCGGTGTATTTATGTTCCGCAATATCAAGGCGATCGACTTTTGTGACATGAAGATCGCGGTCCCCGCCTTTTTGACGATGATTCTTATGCCGTTGACGTTCAGTATTGCTACGGGACTGACGGTTGGCTTCCTGTCGCACCTCATCATCTCGATCTTTTGCGGCGATGCCAAAAAAATATCGGTTGTCATGTGGGGGGTCGGACTGCTTTCTGCAGTGAATCTGGTCATTTCGATTACGCACTAAACCGTATTTATTTAGAAGGAGAAAAACATGCCGGAACAAGGATTGAGCGGAGTATTGCTCTCGCAGGAGGAAATCGCCGAAATCGTAACGCGGTTGGGTCGTGAAATCACCGAATGCTATCGGGATTCCGATAAGGAGCTGATTGTAATCGGACTGCTACGCGGATCATTTATTTTTATGGCAGATCTGGTGCGGGAAATTAAATGCCCCATGGTTACCGACTTCATGACCATTTCAAGCTATGGCGATAGCACCATTAGCTCCGGCGATGTGAAGGTGGTTATGGATCTGGATGAGTCGATCAGCGATCGGGATGTATTGATGGTTGAAGATATCATTGATACCGGAAATACCTTTAGCAAAGTGGTGCGTATGCTTGAGAATCGGTCTCCGGCTTCGTTGCGGATCTGCACGCTGCTCAACAAACCATCACGTAGAAAGGTAGCGGTGAATATTGATTTCTGCGGTCTCGATATTCCGGATGAATTTGTCTGTGGCTATGGTCTCGATTATGCACAGAAGTATCGTAACGTTCCTTATGTCGGCATTTATGGGGGTCCGACAGACTAAAATGTTGTGAGGGTAGTGGGGTAACTAAAATAACCAGAGGATATCGTGTAATGACACGACAACAGGCTGAGTTTTCTGGCAGGAAATAACTTTGAGCTCGATCCCGACACGCAGCAGACCCTGACTTTTGAGCATGCCAGCGGTTGGTCCGTGGGTGACCTCTTCGTTTTCTGGATTATATTCATTTCGATGGCGCGAAAGATATTAACGGTAATGGAGTAAGCTACTCCGGCGAAGATGCGCCTCGCCTCTGGGCAAAGATTTGACGGTTTTCTTTTTCGCCTCTTCCGCAGAATCGGTGGGTAGTATGCTGCCCTTTTATGCCCCTAACCCCTGAAAACAGGAGATTTTCCTTTAAAATAGACCCTTTC
>JADGFE010000254.1 GCA_016744085.1 Kiritimatiellales bacterium
TATTACTTGTATGCCATCCTGATTTCAGGCCATTTCAAACTTTCAGGCAAAGCGAAAACCTCACGTGCACCCACTGATTTGGCGGAAGACCCATTTTTTAGATGCTAGAATGGGCTCACATAAAGAACTATACAGAAAAATACGCCGTCCGATTGAAACCAGCCTACGTCGTATTGACAAAACTTGTCATTCCTTTACTACCTCGTTGTAGCATTATCGGACTATCGAGAGTGACCGGAAGGTTGGGAATTCTAATTCCCTCACGCGCACAAACGATCGGATTTAAAAATCTCGACGCCGTTTTTGGAACCAATAAAAGTGTGGCTGAAAAACGAAAAATTCTTAAGGAATCCTTCTCTTCATTTTCCTTAACCATTCTGGATGTCATGTGGTTTTCCCGCAATCCGAAGAAACGAATAAACAAATACGTAGATTTTAAAGAAGGGCCCTTAAAAGACTCCTTTTTCGAGGACAAACCTATCATCTGCATCACGGCACATATGGGGAGCTGGGAAATCATGGGGTAGATCTGTGCTTTAATGGGTGTTGATCTGGCGAGTATTGCCGCAACGGTGAAAAATCATTCGATTGAGCGGATTATAATCAAACAACACGAGCAAACAGGCCAGACGATTATTCCTCGGAAGGGAGCGCTGAAGACATTAATTTCCCGTTTCCGAAAAAATGGAAAAGCTGCATTTGTACTCGATCAAAACACGCCGGCTCGCAAAGAAGAAATCGTGGTTGATCTTCTGGGCTTACCCATGCCTGTTTCTCCTGCTCCGGCAGCCATGGCCTACCAGTAACATGGCCTTGGTCGTATAAGCACTGGCGACGAAAACAAAATACGGACTATCCTGCCAACTATCCCACGTACTAAAAACTTGGACTTGCCTTCAGCACCGTCTATTCTCTCGTGAATTTTATTGGGGATATACATGTCGGATGCTGCCCGCATTAAAAAGCGGATTAATTTCTGTATTAAAGGAGAACTTTGGGAACAGGTCCCCAAGTTTTTTGAGGAACTGCATCCAGCTGATATTGCCGAAATCATCAATCGCGCTCCAGCCAGCGCACACACTAAACTTTTTGAGCTAATCGACGATGAAGCCAAGCCCGATGTGCTGGCTGAACTCGATGACCAGACTGAAGCCGATATTCTTGAAGCGCTCTCTGATGAAGAAATCTCGGATATCGTTGAGGAAATGGCTCCAGATGATGCGGCCGATGTTCTAGGCGAGCTGAAAGACGAACAGCGCGAAGAGATTCTTGAGTTGATGGAAGCCGAAGAATCCGAAGATGTGCGGGAACTTCTGCAGTACGGCGAAGATACGGCCGGTGGCATCATGACCACTGACTTCGTTGCAGCCAAAGCCACGATGACTGCGGCCGAAGCTATCGAATATATAGGTACACTTGAACTCGACGAACCTCTCTACTCGCTCTATGTGATCGATGCTGAAGGATGTCTTACGGGTTGGATTCAACTTTGGGAGTTGCTCAAACGGGGCAACCACGATCTAACCCTGGATGAGCTTTCAGATAAAGAAACCATCACGGTTCATACGGATACAGACCAGGAAGACGTTGCGCGACTCGCAACTAAATATGATTTAAGTTCCATGCCTGTACTCGACTGGAAAAACAAACTGGTCGGCCGCATCACTGTTGACGACATTCTTGATGTCATGGAAGAAGAAGCCTCGGAAGATATCTTCAAACTGGCGGGTTCCGATGATTCAGAACTGGAATATAGTTCTCCACTACATGCCTGTAAATCCCGTCTCCCATGGTTGATGGTTACGCTGGTTGCCGGATTCGTCAGTAGCCTGATTCTTAAACGTTTTATCGATCATCATATTGTTGCTCTCAGCTTTTTCGTCCCGATCATTATGGCGATGAGCGGCAATACCGGCATTCAGTCCTCCACATTGATTATTCGCGGCTTAGCAATTGGCTCTTTTTCTGAAAAACAGTTGCTCAAGTTGCTTGGTCGCGAACTACTTACGGGTGCCCTCATGGGTGCCATCTGCGGGATCGCTATGGGCGTCTGGGCAACATTTATGGTGGGGGCCGATAGCGATATTCCCGCCATCTACCTTGCATTTACCGTTGGAGTATCTCTATTCAGCGCCATGATGTTTGCTGCGGTGTTCGGCGCATTTGCCCCGTTGTTCCTTAACCGGTTCAATGCTGACCCCGCCGTGGCGTCCGGGCCGTTTGTAACGGCATCAAATGATATTATCGGATTGCTGATTTATTATGGTGTGACGGTATTGCTGATTATGCTGCGCACCTCGTTGGTCGGTGGCTGAATGATTGTCCGCTCCACAGCCATACCGCTTGCCTATTTTCCCTATTCAAGTACTTCGCTCATTGTATATTGGTTCACCCGTAATCACGGAAAAATTTCAACGTTGTTGAAAGGGGCAACCCGTTTAAAAAGTCCATTTCTCGGTGAGCATGAACTTTTCAGCACGACCGAATTATTATATTATACTAAACGCTCCAACAGCCTTTTTACTGCCAAAGAGTGTTCTATGATGCAGCAAAGGAGTGCGTTTCGTTCCGACTGGCGAGCCATGCAGACTGCGTCCTACATCACCACCCTATTCAACCGAACCACACCGGATGATGCCCCTCACCCCGAGCTCTTCAGTCTGCTTGAAGAACTGCTGGATTTTGCGACTGAATACGGCCGTCATCCACAATTTTTGATTTGGTCTGAACTGCAGTTTTCCGATCACCATGGGCACGCCCCAAACCTGGAACGATGCCTACTGCTGTCT
>JADGFE010000071.1 GCA_016744085.1 Kiritimatiellales bacterium
ATCGAGAGTACAAAAACAAACCGAGAGGGAATTGTCTACGAAAATCGGTTTTTCATACCCGCATTGCCTAAAGGGCCTGTAGATGAAAAGACCATGGTTCCCGAACTCTTCGAACGCAAAAATTCCGCGAAGAACAAGGATGATGAACTCGAACGCGCCCAACTGGAGCGAAAGGTTGGCCAGTTGTCCATGGAGGTGGACTGGCTCGAAAAAAAGTGCGTACAGCTGGGAATCCCCGGCAGAGGGCGCAACTCGTGAGTAAGACATCAGAAATAAGCGTGCGTAGGCAGTGCGAGTTGCTGGGTATCTCTCGGACCTTGATCTACTCGTTGCCAAAGGGCGAGCCGGCGGAGAACTTGCAAATCATGAGGGAAATCGATGAGTTGCATCTGGAGGATGTTTCGGCTTGGATTGCTTCCAACGGGTTTCATCTACCCAAAGGAACAGCGGGGGATGCGCGACCTGCTACGTCGGCGCATGCTTCTCGTCCAAGAGCGAACCCGGTTTATTCTGAGTCTCCAGTCGCTCTGCGAGCGGGTGAATGGCGGAAAACATGCAGCGGAAAAATTCAAGCGCATGAAACCCGAAAAACTCGAGGAGCTCATCGAGGATCCATACCATCAGGCCGGGGCGCTGGAATACCTTGATGTAGTGCGACGACTCAACCAGAGCATCTACCGGCTTGAAACCAAAGTCCTCGGAGAATGCAAGGATACCCGTACCTTCAAGTTGCTCAACACCATCCCGGGGATCGGACGGGTGCTTGGCATGATGATCGCATTCGAAACCGGGCCGCTGAAACGCTACGCCAAGCCGGGGAATTATGCTTCCTATGCGTGCACCGTCAACGCTATTCCGATGGCAAGAAAAAGGGCGAGAACAACCGCAAGTGCGGCAACAAGTATCTCGCATGGGCGTTAGTGCAGGTCGCGCACAAGCTCATTCAATACTGCCCCGAGGCCCATTCCTTCTACGACCGAAAAAAGGCGAAGAAAAACGGCGCCGTGGCACCAAGGCCCTAGCCTGCAAACTGGCCCGCAGCATCTATCACATGCTCACAAACGACGAGGAATTTGATGTGAAAAAGATTTTCGGATAAACACCCGCCGCCGTATCCATACTTTGGGGTTGGCTAAAAACCATTAGACCTGATTGGCAGCGGCGGCGGGCTCTACATCATATTATCCACCACGCTATTAGTTGTTTTGCCCGCGGGATGAGCCATGAGATCTGTATTCCACTTGGACATTCTGCGGCACTGACGTTTTTCTGGCTCCACCAAGGTGGAGTGGCTCAAGAGCCAATGCCTTGCCGATGTCCTGGCTGAGCGGCGACTCGCGAGTAGATTCATATGAGTGACTATACAAAACATCCATTGAAAAGAAGGGCGCTGTAAAATTACCGTTCAAGAATAATCATTGATTGCGGGGCAGTATATTATTGTTTTTATTTGACCTAACTTCTTATGAGTGACTTCTGAAGCATACTGCCGTAATAGCCTCCAATAGCACCGGTTACAATTGTTGAAAATGAGGATCGTCTTTTCATAGATGGTAAAATGAAATGTCTCTAATAAATAAAAAACCGGCTTTATTACTAGTAAAACCGGTTCGTACATATCCCATTAGGGTTATTAGTTTTCTTGGAGTTTGAGCTTCTTGCCTGATGATATCCATTCGCCAAGGATAATTTTGCAATAAGCACCTGTTGATAGTTGCATCGACGCAGCCCGTCTTTCCAACTCTTCGGCCATCTCCATTTTCATGTTGATGCCAATTGTTTTAGTACCTTTTCCTGCTGGATTAGTAGCCATTGGTCTACCTCCTTCATCTGATGTAAGCCTACCGCTAGATCGTCCTATTGCAACATATAGTTTTAAATAATTTCTTTTATTAGATGTTATACCAGCAGGTTGAAAATATGAATAGATCCTAAAAGACTAAAGCAGAATATATGATACTTAAATTTATAGTAGAAAGACGGGGTTAAAATGCGGGTGGCTATTTACGACGTTGGCGAACCGCTTCGTAAAGTAGGATAGCGGCCGCAGTTGAAACATTAAGTGAGTCATTTTTCCCTAACATAGGAATCTTAACCTGCTGGCTTGCACTGCTAAGCCAGGCATCGCTCAAACCTTCATCTTCTGCACCAACCACAATGGCAGTTCCGCCCTTCATATTAGTTGAGGTGTACTCTTTCTCAGCACCTGGCGTTGCTGCAACTATTGTAATTCCGCGTTCTTTTAACCAACGAAGCGTTTCCTCGGTACGGGCTTCAGCTACAGGCATAAAAAACAGCGTGCCGATACTTGCCCGTATTACATTGGGATTATTCAGGTCGGTTTTGTGGTCGCAGGCAATCACAGCGTCAACACCTGTTGCGTCAGCTGTGCGAAGAATGGTCCCTAAATTGCCGGGTTTTTCCAGGTCTTCAGCAATCAGCAATAATGGGTTTTCAGGAAGTTGCAGTTCATTAAGGGTTTTTCCAACAAGCGGCGAGAGCGCCATTAAGCCATCTGGAGAGTCTCGATATGACATTTTACGAAATGCTGTTTCAGAGCATTCGAAAACAGGAATGCCTGCGGCTCGGATTTCAGAGACTAATAGTTCTTCATCAAGCTCCATGTAGAGTGAGGAGCAATAGTAGAGTTCCTTAAATATCCATCCGCTATCGAATGCTCGTCGAGTTTCCCGAAATCCTTCAACCAGCGTTAAGCGTGATTCGTTGCGAGCTTTAGATTTTCGCAATTTAACAGCAAATTTTACACGCGCGTTTTGTGGGCTTTCAATTATCAAGGTGTCTTCCATTCTGCTATTAGTTGCTTGGCGAAAAGAGGAAGCTCAGGATCGCGAGCTCCCATTCCAAGAACAGCATCACCCGCTTTTGCGTGTGCCTCCAACTCTTTTTTCAAGCTAGGATAATCTGGCATAAGCCGGGCCGGAACGCCAGCCGATTCAAGGTGATGGACCAAATCGGAAGCAGTTACTTTTTTCTGTACGGTGCCGCCGGCATAAAAAACGGGAAGAATATTTATTGTGCCGCCGTTTTGTTTCCAATGTTTAGTAAATATATCCACGAATCCGGTCATTCCTTGCAGCAGAGGAGAGAAACCATGTGGCCGCCAGTACGTGTGGATATTTTTATATGATTCGGCCGTTGCTGAAAGAGCTGCTGCAATTTTAGCAGGATTATGGGCATAGTCATCGATAATGGTAATGCCCGAGGTCGTTCCGATAATTTCAAGACGCCGTTCAATGCCTTTAAACTTTGAAATAGCCTCCTTTACTAAAGCAGGGTCAAATCCTAGCCGAATGCAGAGTTGAGCAGCGTAATGCGCATTTTCAATGTTGTGTTCGCCGAGCATTTGAATTTGGAGTTTTAGATCGGCAAGTACCGGCCCCCGAATCGTGATACCCGAAGTTTGCACCTCGAATTGATTGAACATTCCTTCTAACTCTTCCAGTTCATAATGATCTTTAGAGATGTTGGTGATGATAGAATGGGTAGGGTGGAAATTAAGAAACGATTTATCTGATTCATCAGCTTCAATAATCCAAAGGTCAGAATTCCCTTTGCGAATATTTCCCCGTGTCTTCGGCTCTTTCCAGTTTGTCACGGCAGCACCGTTATAGACGGAAGGGTCTTTTCCCAAATACTCAAAAATCCATCCCAACAATCCGGTTGTTGTCGTTTTTCCTGCCGTACCAGCCACTGCGATCAGTTGTTTATCACCTATTAGTTGCTTTAGAAATTCGGCCCTATGTAAAATTGGTATTTTTAGTTCTTTTGCTTTAACTAAATCGGGGTTGTCGAATTCTATAGCTGAACTGTAAACGACTTGATCTGTCGATGTATCAATGCCGGAACCATCTTGCGCTGATAGTTGAATGTTCATTTCTTCCAGTGTCAGGAAGAGTTCATTTAGGGGATCATATGCTCTGTCCGATCCTGAAACGTAATACTTAGAAAGTACGGCCAGCTGGGCAAGGCCGTTCATTCCGACTCCGCCTATTCCAATAAAGTGAGTGCGCTGCATGCTAGAATCGATTAATTGTTCATCGACTGTAACAGTTTTCGCATTTCCTCTTCATCGGCATCAGTTGTCTTAGGTGTTTGGGAGGAGGGTGCCGCAACTGATTGTTTGGGTTCTACAGGTTCTGGCTTAATTATTTCCCGACTTATTACAGTATCATTACTATTAGACGGTTCATTCAGGTCTTTGGTTGTCAACTGTTTGGAGGACGTTGGTTTATCAGACGTTGAATTTTCTAAACGAGCATCCCGATCTGGTTTTTCACGGAATTGTAACGCGTTTTCTGACCAGCCATGTTGTCTGTCCCAATCTTCCTGCATCATGTCGGTTGCATCGTAGAGTCGTTCGGTCTTCTCTAAGATTTCTTGGTTATCAGTTAAGACATATGGTGTCAGCAGTACGACTAGCTCTGTTTGACGATTTTTTTTACTGGTGCTACTGAAAAGATAACGTCCAATAAAGGGAATATCCCCAAGGATTGGAATCTTGGTAACACTGTCACGGGTTTCTGTATTAATTAGGCCACCTAATGCTACAGTACCCCTGTCCGGCACAGAAATTTGCGCCTCAAATTCACGATTGAGAATTACAGGCACATCGTTACCATCAATTGGAATTTCATCACCAACCTGATCGGCCTTTTGAAGAATTTCCATAACAACAACCCTTTGAGGGTTGATACGAGGTGTAACCGTTAATTGGATACCAATATCTTTGTATTCATAATTGGAGCTTTGCGTTCCTGAGCTATTTGCAAAGGAAGAAGTAGATGTCACAACCGGACGTTGTTCGCCAACACTCAAGTGCGCTTCAGTATTATCAGTGGTCATAATAACGGGGGTCGATAGCAGGCGAACATTGCTATCAGTTGCTGCTAAGTTGATCGCAACCTCGGTGTTGATTCCTGTCATGTTTTGATAATAGGTTAAAGCTCCGCCGAGCACAGTATTGATGCCATTCGTACCGCCGGCTAGGCCCAGTCCATCCCATGCACCGACTTTTTCGCCGCTGTTAGCGCGATAGAGCCAGTCAATACCATGGCTGAGAGTGTCACCAAGTGTTACTTCAAAGATGGCTGCTTCAATGATCACCTGCTCGAGCATGATATCGAGGCTCTTAATGACCTCTTTAATAGCGGCAATGTCACTCTTACTGCCCATCAGCAGAATGGAGTTGGATCGTTCATCCGCAAGTATTTTAGTGTCTTCTGATAAGCGGTTAAGGTTTTCGATGGTTCCAGTCCCGGCTACAGGGGAAGCATTTGGCGTGACACGCGTATTGGGATTTGTTCTAGAGTTGGATGTCGTAGAACGGGACGTTGTATTACGAGACGAACTGCTCGATGAGCTACTTCTGGAACTACTTGACGAGCCTCCCGCTGCGCCGATAAGGTCATTCAGGGTGCCGGAAAGTTCGGCGGCATCGGCGTATTCGAGATTGATCACCTCAAAGGTTGTGGCAGGTTCCACTTCAACATCGAGTACCTTGATAATGTTGTCGAAAAAGGCAAAGTTTTCTTCAACCGAAAATATAATGATGATGTTAGTGCGTTCATCAGCCATTACCTTCACGGTACCTTGAATAATGACGGTACTATTACCTTCGGTACTTGAAACCGTGGCTTTTGTCGGGGCAGCCTTGCCTGTTGCACTGGCCCGCGTGACTCCTGCGGGCGTACGGGCATAGGGGTTTCCGGTCACAGTTGGTTTTTTTTCATCACCCTGAGCTGCTGTAACGATTTCGTTAATCTTGCTGGCAATCTCTGTGGCATCTGCATATTGAATCTGGTAGATGCGGGGCTCAATTTGCGCGGTTGCCTGGTCAATGAATTCAATAAGTTCCCGGGCACGAGCAATGTTTGCTTCAGTATCGGTAATCATGATGCTGTTGCTTCGCTCAAGCGTTAGGATCTTGCCATAGGCATGCAGCACGTGTTGGATGGCCGCCTGAACCTCAGGAATAGACACATTTTGTAACTGAATGACCGCGGTTACAAAGTTTTCACCGTCCCCATATGTCTTTTCAGGGTCCATTTGAATGCTTAATCCATGACCCGTGAGGTCTCCAGCAGTGGCCTGAACCACCTTGATGTATTTATCGCCCATGGGAACAAGGGCAATGTTGTTCAGGGCAAGGATGGCTTCAACAACTTTAATTGCTTCGGTGGTAGTCAGTTTATCCGCTTTGAGTGTGATGGTAGATTTGACGGCATCGGTTTTTAAGTAAATTTTATCCGTCCATTCACAATACTGGGTCATTACTGTATCGAGATCGGCACCTTCAAACTTAAAGGATTGCAATTTCTCAGGTTTTTTCGGCGACTTAATGGTTGCGCCCCGCAGTCCTCCTCCAGGTATTGTTGTTGCAGGCTTTGATGTCGGAGGTAAAGCCTGTGCTCCTAGATTAAGAGTGGTCAGAGCAGGAATGGATATTGCGAGAAATAAAGAAGATTTGTAATTCATAGATGAAATAACTCTGTAGTTGTTTATTTATTACAGTCTAGTTGGCTTCATAAATAATGCAAGACGGAGGCACAAAAAAACCGCTCCTCGAAAGAAGCGGCTTTTGTAACTGTTTGAACTCTTTTTTAACGCTGATAGAGCGGCCGTTGCTTATAGGTTGTATGTAGCAATTTATGCGCTTTATGGCCCAGCGGCTCGCCAAGAAATTCCTCGTATACACGTGTGATTTCCGGATTGTGGTGCGAACAGCGGAGTTTACTCTTTTCGTCATCCGTATAGATGCCCTTCGTGCGTTTGGCACGAATTTCGTCTGTTGCACCATGTGGCTGGCCTCCGCCACCAATACACCCCCCCCTGCATGCCATAACTTCGATGAAGTGATACGGAGTCTCTTCACCTTTATCGCGGGCCTCACGAAGTTGGTCAATGACGGCCTGGCAGTTGCCCATCTGATGAGCTACCGCAATGCGTACTTTCGTACCCTTAATATCGATTTCAGCCGATTTAACACCTTCCATACCGCGAACAGCTTTAAATTCAACCTGTTCAAGATCTTCTTTAGTGATCAGATAATAAGCCGAACGAAGTGCGGCTTCCATTACTCCACCGGTAACACCGAAGATGGTTCCGGCGCCAGTATATTCACCGAGTAAGCTATCGACATCGGAATCCGGCAGGTTGACAAAATCAATACCGGCCTGCTTGATCATACGGGCAAGCTCACGTGTCGTGATGGAATAATCAATATCCTGGTGGCCTGAGGCAAACATTTCATCAGAACGAGTAATTTCATACTTTTTAGAAGTACAAGGCATCACAGAAACCATGGTCATATCTTTTGCAGGGATGCCTGATTTTTCCGAATAATAAGTTTTAGACATTACTCCGAGCATTTCCTGAGGCGACTTAGCCGTAGAAAAGTTTTCGGTAAAGTCCGAAGCGAATTTTTCCATATAGTCGGTCCAGGACGGACAGCAACTGGTAATCAGGGGAAGAGGGCCGCCGCCGGTGAATCTTTTCACAAACTCCGAACCTTCTTCGAGAATGGTAAGGTCGGCAGCCCAGTTTGTGTCAAATACCGCATCGAAACCTAACCGGCGCAAGGCAGTATAGATTTTTCCGGTAACAATAGTGCCGGGTTCCATACCGAAAGCTTCGCCAAGGGCAACACGAACGGCCGGTGCGATCTGCACAACCACATGTTTGTCGTCTTTTTTGATTTCGTTCCAGACGGCTTTGGTGTCGTCTTTTTCGTAAATTGCGCCAACCGGGCAGTGAGCAGAACACTGACCGCATTTAATACACGGGCTATCTTCAAGAGATACATCGGCAGCCGGAGCGAGGCGGGTGCCATCACCGCGGCCAATAAATTCGAGTGCATAAACGCCCTGCATATCCTGACAAACCAGAACACAACGGCCACATTTAACGCATTTTTCAGGGTTTAGTACGATCGCTGCGGTCGAAGTATCAGCCGGAATGTCGTCGTGACGAGCTTCAAACGGAACATCACGTACACCGAAGTCGGCAGCAAGCGTTTGAAGTTCGCAGTCGTTGCTGCGCCCGCAGGTCACACACTCAAACGGATGAGAGGATAAGATGAGGTCCAACACCGTACGGCGGACTTCAACTACTTCTGGATCATGCGTGAGCACCTTCATGCCGGGAGCAACGGCTGTGGCACATGCTCTGAGCATTTTCGGAGAACCCTCCACCTTTACCACACAGATACCACAGGCTGCCCATGCTTCGAGGTCGCTGTGGTAGCATAGTTTCGGAATGGAAACTCCGACTTCCTTGGCTGCATTAAGGATGGTGGTTCCTTCAGGGACGCTTATGGCAATACCGTTGATTTCGCATTCAATCATAGACATTTTCTTATCTCCTTCTATCCCTTGAGGATGGCGTCAAATTTACATTTATCGAAGCACTGACCACATTTGATGCATTGGCTTTGGTCAATTACATGAAGTTCTTTGACTTCACCACTGATACAATTAGTAGGGCAAACGCGGGCACAGGCCGTACAGCCAATACACTTATCGTCAACCACCGTATAGTTCAGCAGTTCCTTACATTTTCCTGCCGGACATTTATGATCTTTGATGTGTGCCATGTATTCGTCTTCAAAATAGTGAAGCGTCGACATGATCGGGTTCGGAGCCGTCTGGCCCAACCCGCAAAGGGATGCTTTTCGCATGGCCTGAGCGAGAACCTTGAGCTGATCGATGTCTTCCATCGTTCCCTGGCCTTTGGAAATTTTGTTGAGAATGTTGTAGTTGGTGCGTCCACCGATCCGGCAGGGGGCACATTTTCCGCAGGATTCGTCGACGGTGAACTCAAGATAAAACTTGGTCACATCAACGATGCAGTCGTCTTCATCCATCACGATCATGCCGCCAGAACCCATCATCGAGCCGATGGACTGCAGGCTTTCGTAATCGATCGGAACATCGAGAAACTCTTCGGTAATCACTCCGCCTGAAGGTCCGCCGGTCTGAGCCGCCTTAAACTTTTTGCCACCGCTGATGCCTCCGCCAATATCATATATGATTTCGCGCAGGGTTGTTCCCATTGGAACTTCGATCAGGCCGGAATTGTTGATTTTTCCGGTCAGGGCAAAAACCTTGGTTCCCTTTGAGTTTTCGGTTCCAATGCTGCTGAACCATTCACTTCCTTTGAGAATGATCATCGGAATATTAGCCCAGGTTTCCACATTGTTGATTACAGTGGGTTTTCCCCAAAGACCTTTAACTGCGGGGAAAGGAGGTCGAGGAATTGGCATGCCGCGTTTCCCTTCAATGGAAGCGAGCAGAGCCGTTTCTTCTCCACATACAAATGCACCGGCACCAAGACGGAGCTCAATATCGAAGCAGAAGTCGGTTCCGAGAATATTATCGCCCAAGAGTCCGTATTCATGGGCCTGGGCAATGGCATTATTCAAACGCTCAATGGCCAGTGGATATTCGGCGCGGATATAGATATAACCTTGATTCGCTCCCACCGTTTTTCCGGCGATCGACATGGCTTCGAGAACCGAATGGGGGTCACCTTCGCAGGTGGAGCGATCCATGTAGGCTCCGGGATCGCCTTCATCGGCATTACAGACAATATATTTTTGTTCGCTTACCGCATCTTTGGTGAAGCCCCACTTTAATCCTGTTGGGAAACCAGCACCACCGCGACCACGAAGTCCGGCGTTCTTGATTTCGTTCACCACTTCATCGGCAGACATATCGAAAATTACTTTTTCAAGTGCCGCATAACCATCACGGGCAATATATTCGTCGATATATTCAGGGTTGATCACGCCGCAATTGCGTAAAACGATGCGTTGTTGTTTCTGATAAAATCCGATTTCGTCGGAGGATTGGCCTTTCTGTTCTTTGTCGTAGAGCAGCTCTTCAACCTGCCGGCCTTTAACAATATGTTCGGCAACGATCTTTTTGGCAGATTCTGGCCCGACTTTAACGTAGAAGCTTTCATCGGGAAGGATTTTAACAATCGGACCTTGTTCGCAGAAACCGAAACAACCGGTTTTAACAAGTTGAGCTTCTGCTTCAACGCCTTGTTCCTTGAGTTCTTTTTCGAGCTCTTTATAGAGCGCGATGCCTTTGCTGGATTCGCATGCGGTTCCGGCACATACGAGAATATAGTTTTTGTATGCCATGGGTTTGCCTGCCTATTTAATGATATCTGCTGCGGGTTTATCGAAAATGTGATCCGAAACGAGTGCTTTACCGATGATGTGTTCCGTCACAATGCGGCGTGCCACTTTGGCATCTACATTGCCATAAATTACGCGGGGCATTCCCGGCACATCTACTTCAACAGTAGGTTCGGAAAAACAGAGTCCCATACACCCGGTTTGAGTAATTTTTGTATCGGTTACATTGCGACTGTCCAGCTCATCTAGAAAAGCGTCGAATGCACCCTTTGCACCGGCTGCAATTCCGCAGGTGCCCATTCCGATAATAATTTGAGCAGATTTCTCATTGCCATCGCGCTGAGTCATTTCTTTCTTTTTTGCGTCACGCAGATTGCGTAGCTCTTCAAGTGTCATTTTAGCCATATTACCCACCTTTCGTTGTAAAAAGTTGACTGCCGATGGTCCTGCCAAGCTTTTAAAAAAGCTTCCCCTGGCTGGTTAATCCCCCGACTCAAAGGCAGTCATATAAATTTTTGATCTTTGATCTATGATTTCCGATTTTAAGACCTCAGTCGGCGTTGTCCTCTTTTATTGGGCTGTCGCAGACCGATAAATCGTCATTCGGGAATCTGAAACCTAAGTTTTTCTTAGCTCCTCTTCGTTGGAGCTGATGTATTCCTTTAGTAAAATCAAACTTTCTAAATCATTCAGGTCGCCCAGTATCTCAATCAGTTCCTGCTTTTCAATCGAGTATTCTTTTTCATCAAGGCAATGCCTGATCTCTAAATTTCCATCAAATCCATAGGTCATCAGTGTGACCGCCGCCGTGGTAAAGTTTCCAAATACTGGAAGATCCACATGAGCCGGATCAAAGGTGATGGTTGCCGTGGTTCCATTACCTTCTTCCGATTCGATTGCAACATTTCCTCCGGTCATTTCCGCAGTCTGAAAAAGAAAGGGGAGGCCGAGGCCAACTTTGCGGTGCTTGTGCTTGATTCCATCTGACCAAAACGGGTCTTTGGCTTTTTTAAGCGTTGATGCACTCATTCCTTTTCCATTGTCTACAATCGCGATATTCAGATTTGTTTTTGTCTCCTCTACGTTAAGACTAATTTCTGTTGCCTGGGCCTCGATTGAGTTCTGAACCAAGTCCGTTATTAAGTCACAAATTGTGGCATGCATTTTTTATTACGTACTGCGTAATTCGTATTATTGGTCAATACGCACTACGCAATAAGTAGTACGTCCTATTTTCCTTCAAACTGGTCGACGATTTTTCTCATCTGCTTCGTTGTAACGCTTCCGAATACTTCGCCGTTTACGGTGAGTACAGGAGCCAGACCGCAGCAACCGATGCAACGAACCGCTTCAACAGAATATTCGCCGTCTTCTGTAACGGTATTAAGACCAACACCTAGAATACGTTCGCATTCATCGATTAAATCCTGACCACCTTTTAGGTAGCAGGCCGTTCCCATACAGACGGCAATCTGATTGCGTCCGGGTTTGGTGAGCTTGAAAAAGTGATAGAAAGTGATTACGCCGTAAATCTTAGCAAGGGGAATATCTAGAACTGCGGCAACTTCGAAGGCCGCCTGACGTGGAATAAATCCGTATTCTTCCTGCACGCGGTGCAGCACCATGATCAGGTTTCCTGGTTTATCGGACCACTTATCAATGAAAGCAGTAATTTCCGGTGTAAGCATTGTTTCCTGTTCGGCTGTAGTTGTCATATTGCTTTCCTCCAAATCGACGGGGGTTCATCCGCTAGAATTGAAAGTAATATATACGTACAAATTGTACGGTAAATCTAAAACGTTCCAAACGGGCTCTTTATACGTTATCTAAATAACAACAGAGCGAAGTATTGGCTTGGTAATTTTCTTTGTAGTTATTACTGTAACAATAATAAATAGGAAGTTACATGAATGCTAATCAGAACGTAATTCGACGTATATCCAAGTATAGAAACGTAATGTTGCAAATGAAGCAACTCGGCTTGGTTAAGGTGTTTTCCGATAATCTGGCGGACGCCATTGGGGTGTCCTCATCTTTAGTGCGAAAAGATTTTTCTATGTTTAATCTGACCGGAAACAAGCGGGGAGGATATCAGATTGATGATTTGATTAATAAATTAAACAAGACGCTGGGGAAGGATAAGGAACAAAAGATAATTATCGTTGGTTGCGGAAAACTTGGACAAGAGTTGATGAATCATAATGCCTTTTCGCGCGTTGGCATTCAGGTAGTCGCAGGGTTTGATACTGATTTAGAAGTGGTCAATTCAGCTGCACCGATACCGATCCTTCATGAGAAAAAAATGGCTGACTTCATTGAAGAGCATAAAATCCGGGTAGCAGCCTTGGCGGTTCCGGAACCAGCCGCTCAAATGATGGTCGATACCCTTCGGAAAGCCGGTATTAAAGGGCTGATCAACTTTGCGCCAGTTTCAATTAAGAGCGATAATGGATTCATGATCCACAATATAAATATCGAACTGGAAATCGAAAATCTCTTTTACAGCATCCATTTCGAAGAAACCCAGTCTCCCTCGAGCGATAACTAAGCGCGAAAATTCGGCCGATTAGGTTGGAATACTGTAGCTGGGGACGCCGACCCCTGTTTGTTGGTTCGGACGGGGCCTTCGCATTGCGGGGTCACCGCCCCCGCCTACAATAAAAAACATAGGCCCGTTTCCCGAGCGGGCGTATTTATTACGAGAAGCTTAAGCCAAAAAACCTCCTGCATTATCCTGTCACATAAATTCAGAGGCTTGGTACGAATTTTTGAGGTCTAACCCGGATATTTCACGAGCAGTCTTTTTTGACCCCGAAGGCACGAAGGCCGCAAAGAGTTCCTTTGTAATGAGTCATTTTCAGACGGGATGAACAGGATTCACTGGATTTGGGCAGGCTTCGCCCATCGCCCTCCGTTGTTTTTTCGGTGCCGGGGACAGCACACTTGCGCGTTTATTGCAGGCGCGCGGCGACGAGTGTGAAGAGCTCTTTCCGAGAGTAGGATGTGCTTAGGTGAAAGCGGATCCTCCGAGTGTTGCGTACGATGACGGCCCCAATGCGGATGAGTTTGTTGCGGATCGTGGCGCTTGTCGCCTTCTCCAACCGGGTGTTTTTCAGGGCGGTGCGTCGGATGTGGTCGAAGAGCACGTACGACAGCGAGCTGAGCATGAGGCGTAGTTGGTTGGGCCATCGAATTACCCATATATCTGACACCCACGTCACCTTTAACACCCGCAACCGAGAAACCAATGAAATCATCCCCGAATGCATCACAGGCGTTGAATTTCTGCGTCGGTTCAGTCTGCACATCCTACCCAAAGGCTACATGAAAATACGCTTCTTCGGGTTCCTAACACCCACCAAAAAACAAGAATCCCTCAAAACCATCCGAGCCGCCCTACACATCGACGCCCCAGAACCGCTTGAATACAGAGACGGACTTGAGGATCTGGACCACCGGTTAAGTTTGGTTTTGGCGCATGGCTCCATAAATGAGAAGGATAGGAGCTATGAAAAAACAGCGAAGGAA
>JADGFE010000072.1 GCA_016744085.1 Kiritimatiellales bacterium
TCATCGAGAGTACAAAAACAAACCGAGAGGGAATTGTCTACGAAAATCGGTTTTTCATACCCGCATTGCCTAAAGGGCCTGTAGATGAAAAGACCATGCGAGGTGCGGCGTCGTGAGATGGAAGATGCTAATGTTTTTATTCCCGATAAACGATTCTCTGTCGCTGGAAAATTCGATGAGGTCTCCCCTATTTTGCGGAAGCGTGAAAACATGCTCTTTTTTCCCGACGCTCATTTTGGCGTCGGTTCGCATACTTTCTGCCATCACCACAAGAATGTCACAAAACTCACCACTGCAAGCACTTGCATCACCTTACACCACACTGACCAAACAGCGAATCACCTCCCACTTGTTCCGCCTTCCGTAGTTTTTTAAACATCTAGCGCTAGCTTTGGTGGAACCACTTTTTCGAGGCATTTCTGATCGGCCTCGCATAGGCTGGCGGGGTTAAATTCGCGCTTCTTAACAACAACCAGCTTTCCATTCATCATACTAAACTCACCTTCGAGTATATTTCCTTTGGTATCTTCCCAAATCCGGAATTCAGCAATGGTTTAAAATCCTAAGGAAAATAGAAAAGTCAGTGTGATATAGATTAATTTCATAAGGCGTAATGTTAAGTTTTAAGCCATCCAACAAACCGTATTCTTAGGCAGCACTATGGCGATAAAAGGATCAATTCCCCCACCACTTAATACTTAAAACCTAAAACCTAAAACTTAATCAGTTTTTCTGCTGTATGGGCACAAAAAAACCCTTGGAACAATTAAGTTCCAAGGGTGGAAAATTATAAAACCGGCTACGTGCTACTCTCCCACGATCTAACTCGTAGTACCATCGCCGCTGAGGCCCTTCACTTCTGTGTTCGGTATGAGAACAGGTGTTTCCTCCTCGCTATGGTAACCGGAAAATCTTCAAAAAATCACAACTGCATAGTATTGAAATAACAACAACGGCATGTATACCTAATAAAAAATTAAGATCAAGCCTCACGGCTAATTAGTACTGGTTAGCTAAGTACCTTACGGCACGTACACGCCCAGCCTATCAACGTCCTAGTCTTGAACGAGCCTTAAGATGGCACAAGGCCAAAGGGAAATCTTATCTTAGAGGGGGCTTGGCACTTAGATGCATTCAGCGCTTATCCTTCCCGTGCGTAGCTACCCAGCGATGCTCCTGGCGGAACAACTGGAACACCAGCGGCACGTTAATCCTGGTCCTCTCGTACTAAGGATTAATCTCTTCAAATTTCCTGCGCCCACGGCGGATAAGGACCAAACTGTCTCACGACGTTCTGAACCCAGCTCGCGTACCGCTTTAATGGGCGAACAGCCCAACCCTTGGGACCTTCTCCAGCCCCAGGATGCGATGAGCCGACATCGAGGTGCCAAACGATTGCGTCGATGTGGACTCTTGGCAATCATCAGCCTGTTATCCCCGGAGTACCTTTTATCCGTTAAGCGATGGCGCTACCACTAGCTACCACCGGATCACTTAGACCTGCTTTCGCACCTGCTCGACTTGTTGGTCTCGCAGTCAAGCACCCTTATACCTATACGCTCTACGCATGATTGCTGACCATGCTGAGGGTACCATTGTGCTCCTCCGTTACTCTTTGGGAGGAAACCGCCCCAGTCAAACTGACTCCCAGACACTGTTCTACGCCCCGATTCAGGGGATCGTAGTTAGAATTTCAATAGATCAAAACTGGTATTTCACTAATGGCTCCACAATCCCTGACGAGATTGCTTCAAAGCCTCCCAGCTATACTACATATAAAATATCAAAACCCAATGTCAGGTCACAGTAAAGGTTCACGGGGTCTTTCCGTCCTGCCGCGGGTATCCGGCATTTTCACCGGAACTACAACTTCACCGAGATGGTTGTTGAGACAGTGCGAAGATCGTTACACGATTCGTGCAGGTCGGAACTTACCCGACAAGGAATTTCGCTACCTTAGGACCGTTATAGTTACGGCCGACATTCACCAGGGCTTCGGTTTAGAGCTTCGCTTCAAGAGCTAACCCCTTGCCTTAACCTTTTGGCATTGGTCACGTGTCACACCATATACATCCTCTTACGAGTTAGCATAGTGCTATGTTTTTGATAAACAGTCGCCTTCGCCTCTTCACTGCGCCTGCAAGAAACTTTCGAAGCAAGTTCAATTGCCTCTTGCAGGACCCCTTCTTCCGAAGATACGGGGTTAATTTGCCGAGTTCCTTAACAACCTTTCTCTCGCGCGCCTTGGTATACTCTACCCTCCTACCTGTGTCGGTTTTGGTACGGTCGCTTTACACATTAAAACGCTTAGAAGCTTTTCTCGGCAGCCTGGTATCACCCAATCCACATCACCCGAAGGCTCCATGTCCCATCGCGTCTCAGGCAAACAGAGGCGGATTTACCTACCTCATACCCTACACGCTTAGACCGACATTTCCGATCGTCGGCTGAGCTAACCTACTGCGTCCCTCCATCACTTGTGTACAACGGTACAGGAATATTAAACCTGTTTCCCATCGACTACGCCTTTCGGCCTTGCCTTAGGGGCCGACTAACCCTGGGCGGACGAACCTTCCCCAGGAATCCTTAGGATTTCGGCGGGGTGGATTCTCACCACCCTTATCGTTACTCATGTCTGCATAATCACTTGTGTACAGTCCAGATTCGGTTCCCCGTTTCCTTCAACCCGGTACACAACGCTCCCCTACTGCTTTAACAGTAGTTAAAACCCGCAGCTTCGGCAGATAATTTTAGCCCCGATCATTTTCGGCGCCAAACCACTCGACTAGTCAGCTATTACGCTTTGTTTAAATGGTGGCTGCTTCTAAGCCAACATCCTAGCTGTCTTCGCAATCTAACATCCTTCTCCACTTAATTATCATTTAGGGGCCTTAGCTGGCGGTCTGGGCTGTTTCCCTCTCGACTACGGAGCTTATCCCCCGCAGTCTGACTCCCGACGTGACGTTCACGGTATTCGGAGTTTGACAACTCTCAGTACCTCGGGAGAGGCCATCAAGTAGTCAGTGCTCTACCTCCGTGAATTGCATTCGTCGAGGCTATCCCTCAAGGTATTTCGGGGAGAACCAGCTATCACCTGGTTTGGTTAGCCTTTCACTCCGACCCACAGATCATCCAAACGTTTTTCAACACGTACTGGTTCGGTCTTCCACTTCCGTTTAAAGAAGCTTCATCCTGTCCATGGGTAGCTCACCAGGTTTCGGGTCTACCGCAGGCGACTAAACGCGCTATTAACACTCGCTTTCGCTTCGGCTCCACATCGTTGATGCTTAACCTTGCCACATACGGTAAGTCGCAGACTCATTATGCAAAAGGCATGCGGCCACCCCAAAGGGCTACCACAGTTTGTAAGCGTACGGTTTCAGGTTCTATTTCACTCCCCTCAAGGGGTTCTTTTCACCTTTCCCTCACGGTACTAGTTCACTATCGGTCTTCAGTTAGTATTTAGCCTTAGGAGGTGGGCCTCCTATATTCAGTCAGAGTTTCACGTGTTCCGACCTACTCGGGATACTACTAGGCTTCTTCAAGATTTCGCTTAAGGGGCTGTCACCCGCTATGGCCGACCGTTCCAAGTCGTTCTGCTATCTATTAAAATACCACATTGTAGTCCACACCATACCCTGTAAACAGAGTATTTTGGGCTGTTCCGCGTTCGCTCGCCACTACTTACGGAATCACTATTGTTTTATTTTCCTCCGGTTACTAAGATGTTTCAATTCACCGGGTGTCGCCTCAATGCGCTATTTAATTCACACACTGATAACAGAGCATTACCTCTGCTGGGTTTTCCCATTCGGAAATCTCTGGTTATAACGGGTATTTGCCCCTTACCAAAGCTTATCGCAGCTTATCACGTCCTTCATCGCCTACTGAAGCCAAGGCATTCACCGTACGCCCTTAGTAGCTTGATCAAATCAAGTCACTATTGGTAGGAATCTCCGAAGAGACTCCAATTTAAGTAACATATATAAAGTATACATGCGCTTGTTGCAGTTATTCAATACTATACAATTGTCAAAGAACACTCCGCATAATGCGGAAAAATGTTGTGGTGCAAGATATACCGAATCTTTTCATTTTAAATGATGGTGGGCGTGACAGGAGTCGAACCTGTGACCTCATCCTTATCAGGGATGCGCTCTAACCAACTGAGCTACACGCCCTTCATTCAAAATGGTGGAGGTAAACGGGATCGAACCGATGACCTCCTGAATGCAAATCAGGCGCTCTCCCAGCTGAGCTATACCCCCAGATTGGTGTAATAATCTTGCTCGAATAACTCATAAATATATGGAGCTTCGTTCCAGAAATGGTGCGGTTTGTTAAGCCTAAAACTTTGCGGCAGACCTTTCGATATGCCATACCCCGAAGGGTAATACCCTAGGTCTAATCTTGCGATTAGCCTTCTCCTTAGAAAGGAGGTGATCCAGCCACTGGTTCCCCAACGGCTACCTTGTTACGACTTCATCCCAGTTACCTATCACACCTTAGGTGTCTTCCTCCTCGTGAGAGGTTGGATCAACAACTTCGGGTGCAACAAACTTCCATGATGTGACGGGCGGTGTGTACAAGACCCGGGAACGTATTCAAGGTATCGTAGCTGATATACCTTTACTAGCGATTCCAACTTCATGGAGTCGAGTTTCAGACTCCAATCCGAACTGGGGGTGATTTTGAGGATTTGCTCCACCTCGCGGCTTAGCCTCCCATTGTATCACCCATTGTAGCACGTGTGCAGCCCTGGACATAAGGACCATACTGACTTGACGTCATCCCCACCTTCCTCTGGTTTTCACCAGCAGTCTGTTTAGAGTTCCCACCATTACGTGCTGGCAACTAAACACAGGGGTTGCGCTCGTTGCGGGACTTAACCCAACACCTCACGGCACGAGCTGACGACAGCCATGCAGCACCTGTATAGCACCCTCGAAGGCTACGTTCCTTTCGGATCGTATGCAGCTATATGTCAAGCCCAGGTAAGGTTCTTCGCGTTGCATCGAATTAAGCCACATGCTCCACCGCTTGTGCGGGTCCCCGTCAATTCCTTTGAGTTTTAATCTTGCGACCGTACTCCCCAGGCGGTGCACTTAATGCGTTAGCTCAGACACGGAAGGGGGTAAAGCCTCCCACGTCTAGTGCACACCGTTTACGGTTAGGACTACAGGGGTATCTAATCCCTTTCGCTACCCTAACTTTCGTCCATGAGCGTCAGTATCTGTCCAGAGAAGCGCCTTCGCCACCGGTGTTCCACTTGATATCTACGCATTTCACCGCTACACCAAGTGTTCCCTTCTCCCCTCCAGTACTCTAGTCCTGCAGTTTCAAATGCAATTCCACGGTTAAGCCGTGGGCTTTCACATCTGACACACAGGACCGCCTGCGGACCCTTTACGCCCAGTAAATCCGAACAACGTTCGCCACCTCTGTATTACCGCGGCTGCTGGCACAGAGTTAGCCGTGACTTCCTCTGCAGGTACCGTCAAATAGCAGTATTATTAATAAAGCTACCTTTCTTCCCTGCTGACAGGAGTTTACAACCCGAAGGCCGTCTTCCTCCACGCGGCGTCGCATGATCATACTTTCGTACATTGTCAATGATTCTCGACTGCAGCCTCCCGTAGGAGTCTGGGCAGTGTCTCAGTCCCAGTGTGGCCGATCACCCTCTCAGGCCGGCTACCCGTAAGCCTTGGTGAGCCATTACCTCACCAACTAGCTGATAGGACATGGGCTCATCTTTTAGTGGAAGGATCCGAAGATTCCCCTCCTTTAAACAGTCTACCATGCGGTAGACGATCACATTTGGTATTACCATCCGTTTCCGGAAGCTATCCCAAGCTAAAAGGCAGATTGCCCATGTATTACTCACCCGTTCGCCGCTATCATCTACAACTTCTTTTCCGAAGAATTGAAAAAATAGAATCCCGCTCGACTTGCATGCCTAATCCACGCCGCCAACGTTCGTTCTGAGCCAGGATCAAACTCTCCATCAAATTTTTACAAAAATGAGTAGGTTATAATCCTGATATTTGTTCGCGTTTTTAAAACTCAATCTCATCCTAATTAAAGAATGGATCGACAATAGTTTCAAAGCATTGGCTTTAACAAACCGCACCACTTCTGATTCGAAGCAGTGCTTTTTTATTTCTTTCATAATTTACTTATGAGTTATTCTGATTTCAAAGAACAAAAATGCTTCAACTTTAGGCCGTTTGTTTCAGCGGCATTTCCGTTGAAGCGGCGGACAACTTGTCAAAACTCGTTGAGTGAGTCAACCGCTTTCTGTAAAAAAGTTTTTATTAAGAACATTCACTTAAACTCGACTGCTGCACTTTGGCGAGCTGCGTTGTTTGAAGCGAGGGGCATAGTAGGGAATTTAATTATTCCCGCAACCCTAAAGTTCAACTTTTTTTAATATGTATCAAAGATCAATTTATTCGGCCGTTTCCGGCTGTCACTTACTCAATCTGCATCGTGTGTTTCAACGACCGATTTGTTTTGAACAAGGCGGGCTATAGTAGCGATCATTTCAAAACGATCAACCCGAAAATCAAATTATTTTCAGTGGCAGATTTCAGCGTTATCTACATATGAACCAAAAGTCTCTTTCGCTTATTCGCATGAACGGCTAGCAGCGCGTTTTGCCTTCAATGAAAGAGGATATAATTAATCCTGCAGTACTGATATTTACCTACTAAAAAAGAACAAGTTGAGAGCTACCGAGGTAGCGACTCTCTCTTCAAGCGACTGATTAAAAAGCAGCTCATTTGCTGTGAAGAGGAGACGGATAGTAGTCAGAATCGGATTTCCCGCAACCGTTTTTTTACTTTAATTTTAGCCGCTATCACAAAGTGCTGTTAAAGCGCGTTTTGCAGAAGTCGTATTTATTAAAAAAGCCGCCGAGAACAGGTGGCTTAACTATTGAGCGAAGGGTTATAAACCGCATTCCGTTATTTTACGGGGAGAGTTTTCATAAATAGAAGTCAGCGCTCAACCCACGCATTCAGCTCATTATCTTCTGCAAACCCCTCAGATCCACATCGATCAATCCCCTCAGTGACTTACCTGTAAAGTCCATTTCACGAGCATAGGAAAGCTCCATACAGACGAAATATTGTTCCAACCCCACCCTCGCCATCAACGTTTCGCCCACAATGTCGTAGCATGTGCTTCCTAAAATCATGAAGCATAAGCCTCCAAACATTCTTTTTTCTGTAATCCCAGCTCTTCAATCAGTATTCCGCTCCGCCAATCCTTCGTCGTAGCCCATCCTCTAGTTCGACCCTATTCGTAGTAAAGTGATCGCATCATCATGCGAATTGATCTGTAAAGAGATCGTACTACGTTATTGACCGCTCTCGTATTGGTATAATTCGCGCATTTAAAAAAAATACGAAAGCGCGAGAGACTTATGCCTCCACAGAAATAAACGGACCAACCCTCCAGCCCATCCTTATTCCTTACCCTTCCGGACACTGACTTTCGCAATTATCTACAGGAAGTGGACCACTTTATTCGGGAAGCACCGGAAATCACTGAGGCGATCGAGTGCGACCTCGACGCTCATGCCCGGGAGAAAAAATTACGTAGAATTCAGGATCGGAACCTTAAGATGCCTGCCGCACCACGACGCTGGACCGCGGCCCGCAGTGAGCTCACCGAAAAAGTACTCGCCTACAACTTCTGCCGTGTCATCGAAATCCGTGGCCGTAAAGAAGAGAATCTACAGCGAACGGGCTAACCGCCCAACACGTCACTCCAATATCAGCGTATCTCCTCAGAAGAACTGTGCCCGCGTAACGTGAAAAACCGAGTAAACAAAGAATTTGATCCCTGATCTTCGATCAACTGATCGTTACGTCGTCTTTTCTTGATCTGCTCGGGCGCAGCCAAAAGACTTTGCGATAATAAATTTCGTGCTGTTTTGGTTTTCGGACACCCTCTAGCTCCTACGTCGCTCAACAGGCACAAGGAAAAAGCGAATGCCCCTCCCCTGCCCCTCCCCTGCTTTGTACTCTTCGAGTCTTAGATCTTAGTGTTAATTATTTTGCTGAGCGGCCGCCTTACGAGCGCGGCGGACTTCAATAAAGCTCTTTATAAAGAAGACGAGCGATACGATGGTTGAAACGATCATGACCGATACACGCGCAATCGCGAGGCCATCCTCGCGACCGATTGCCGCGGTCAGCGGCTTCACCAACCCACCAAGAATCAGGAGGGTTAAAAGCACCGCAATATGAGCGATGATTTTGTCCTCTTTTTTTACGCCTCTATATAGAGAAAGAATAATTGCTCCAAAAATCACTGGAATCAGCGCCGTTTTCGAAGGTGTTTCCGACCCTAAATACGCCCATAATCCAAACCCAACTAAAATCACTCCGTTGATCAAACTTGCTGTATGTGCCTTCATGTATATCTCCCTGTTAATGGCGGGACGCTGTCCTCAGCGCCCGCGGACCCCGAGGACGATGTCCCTCCTGATTATTTTAATTATGTCTTCTAAAAATTAAGAAAAAAGCTTCCAGGATTGCTCATCTGGCTTTTCTGCATAGCGCGGACTACCGAATGCGGTCCAGCCGTGCGGCACTCCAGTATAAGAGCTGAGCTGCAACGCCCGCGCTTTCCAACCCTTCAGCCAACTGAGAAAACGGAGCCATACCATCCGTGATAGAATGCAGGATCAGATATTCACCTATAACTTTGGAATAATCCTGGCCTTCCGGCAGCCCCAATTCTCCGTGAAAGGCTGGAAAACCTTCACGTTTTTTTCCCGAACGTGCCAATTCCAAAACAGCCGTCCCTCCCAAGAAATAGCCCATGACTACGCAATTTTCGGCATTCAACCCCTGCGCCTTGGCCGCATCCAGTGCGCCCTACATCAACTTCTACATTTTCGGGCGGTCCGCACTCAGCATGCTGGTGCACTTTCTTTTATCCGCAACCGCTGTCGAGCGAACCCTGCTCCGAACAGATCGGAATAAAATACAGAATATTCCTCCGCCGCCACCATTCCGGCACGCTTCTCCTCATAATTCGTCAGACCATCCCAATCATGAATAAGCAAAATCATAGGCGCATCGGCGCCTTCCTTTTCTATATATCCTTCGCAGGACTGGCCATCCACAACGTACTTCACCACGTCGGCAGCATAAGAAACTCCGATCAGAGCAAAAACCGATACAATTATTAAAGCTTTCATGAAATCTTCCAAGGTTGCCCCACAGCATAATCTGCCCCCGCTGGAACTCCATAAAAAATAGTCTATTTTTGGTACTCATTAACAACAGCCCGATAACGGATGTAAATATACTGTAATTTAGTAAGCACATTTCCCTCCTGCACATTTGACACGAAGCTTAAGGTGCATCGTATAGCTCTTAGGGGTTCGGGAAATCTTGAAATCCCATTTACCTGCCGGAAACGCGCCCTCCGCTTCGCGGAGAGGCACGTCCTACACCGCTGCTTTTTTCACCAAACTCCAATTGATCAATCCAGTGGTGTAGGACGCGCTTCTTTACGAAGTAAAGGCCACGTTTCTTCCCGGTATCTTGAAATCTTCCATTCCCCTTTAGAAAGGGAAAATTATGGAACATAAAACTTCATTAGTTGAAGATGCACGCATGGCCATGTATGGCAGAATCTTGCGTTGTCCAGTGGAGGATAATCCCGACGATTGCCCTTTAAAGGAAGTGTGGGAGATACCGCTTGAAGACCGTATTGCCTGGCTGGAGTTAAAATCCGACGAAGAAATTATCGAGCTGCACCTTCATCATACAAAATGCGCGGCCGCAAAACTGTCCGACCCTTCGTTTCTCAACAACGAATAGATCGGTTCGCTGGGTGATTCTACCCAAGAATCGTATTCACGACATCTTTCGCAGAAAAACAAATCTGTTCCGAAGAGCTGAAAAGGCCGACATTGACCAGATCATCGCCCATCGTAATTAAGCATTTTTCTTCTGATCCACCTTTCAGGCGTTGCGGCATTCCTACATTTGCAATCAGCGCATTGCACAGGCACTTCCGGCCAATGGTATCTTCTTCCTTACCGCCCTTTGCCACATAGGCTGCAACCGGTTCTGCGGAACAGCGAAAACCAATCTTTCCATCGGGGCGACGATAAGGTTGGCGCAACGCGCCTAAATCACAAATGCGTTGGCGCGCTAAATATACATCCTCATCAGAAAGACTGCCTCCGAGCGCGGCTACTTTAAAAGGAAATCCCGTCGGCGATGCCAGCGGATCCGTATAAACATGAGCTTCGCCGGCCAATGACTTCTGAATCAGTTCCCGCCGAACATTCGGCGTAATTCCCGACTCCTCGCATAATGCGAAGGCCGTACCGATCTGCACCCCTGCAGCGCCTTCGGCCAAAGCATTTTTCAATCCTTCAGGCGACCCTGCCGAACCGGCTAACCAAAATGGGAGTCCCATTTCCCGGATTGCCGAAAGCTTGGCCTCATCACGTTTCCCATAAATCGGCTCACCTGCTTCAGAATAAGTCGCTTTTCCACGCGGAGGTGCATTGTGTCCCCCGGCCAGGTTTCCTTCGATAATAAAGCCGTCAATGGTACCTGAACTCTTTTTCAACAGAATGGAAGCCAACGCATCGGCCGAGGTAATCGGAATAAAATCCGGACGTTCCATGGCCGGAGGCAAAACCTCGTCTTCAATAAAAGCAGCCGGATCAAACTTCATATAAACGGTTTCGCCTTTACCATCCGCACCGGAAACGTAGATTGGGTACTCAGCGCCTTCATGATTGGATAGTGCTGACAAAACCCCGGGGATGGCCAACGGAATGCCCGCTCCCATTATCACCACAGCCACTCCGGCGAGCAAAGCGCCATAGATCGAAGCCAAGTGCGGAAGCTGCAGTTTTTCAAGATAGTTGATACCCACCGGATTCGAATGCCCTTCTCTGGCAAGAAAGACCTCAACAAAATTTCCTACAATACAAAGCTCCAGCGGCTCGCGCCGTCCTTCAAAATCATGCATCGGGTAGTTTCGATAACTCGCGCCGGCCGGCTTTCCATCAGGAATATAAAAAGTGTCCAGCACCCGTTTCGCCATGCGTGGAAAAGGAAAATGCTCCAATGCCCGGCGAATATGTCCGCCTTCATCACCATCCTGCAAACGTCGGGCAGTAATGCCGTCCAGAGCAGTTCCGGAAACTACGCCAAGTTGCCCTAGTTTAGAAACTGCTTGAGCAAGAGGCCAGCTGGACACGGCGGCACCCATGCCGCCTTGAATGATTTTTGGAGGTGTAATTTTCATCTGAGCGGCAATATGACTCCATCATAAGGGAATTACGACGACAATCGTAACAAAGCGTATTCCCAAGAAACAATTCGTCAACATCGATTGTGTTGCGTATCGTTTCGACTTTTCTAATCGGGAATTCTATGAGTCGGATCAAAGATAAGCGAAGAGCACTGCGGCGACCGGTAGAAACCTTTTTCTTTCGGCTCGGAACCTTTTGCATCCCGCTGTTTCCCCGCCCAGTCATTGTTGGCTTCGCCAAACTTGCCGGATTGCTGACCTTCCACTTGGGAAAACGCGAACGCACCGTCGGCATGGCCAATTTGGATGCCGTTTTTGACGACACCAAAACCCAGGCGGAGAAAAAGGCGATCCTTCAGAAGTCACTTATCAGCTTTGCCTGCACTATGACCGATATCTTCTGGTTTTCAAAAAACACCGAAAAACGATCTGCGAAATACCAAACCTTTATCCCAGAAGCCGGCCCCTATTTCGAAAGCCACGCCCAAATTATTATTACCGCCCATATGGGAAACTGGGAATTAATCGGGCTGGAATCGGGATTGCGTGGTCTTGATGTCGGCAGTGTGGCCGCCGTCACAAAAAACCAAGCCGTCGACAAACACCTCAATGCCCTTCGCCAGCGTACTGGCCAAACCATCATTGCCCGAGAAGGCGCCATGCGCACCCTGATTGCCCGGTTTAGAAAAAATGGCAAGGCCGCGTTCGTGCTCGATCAAAATACCGCCGAATCCGAAGGCGGAATCTGGGTCGATTTCCTTGGAATGCCCACCCCGGTCTCATCCGCCCCCGCTCATCTGGCCTACCGTACCGGCACCGAAATCATCTTCGCTTTCAGCCATCCTCAAAAAGGCGGAAAATACGAAGCCTTCACTGGAAAAGTGATCCAGCCACCGCCTTATGACAAACAGCAGGATCAGGAGGCCATCGTTAAAGACCTGACCCAGCAGATTCTCGATGTCGTCAGCAAGGAAATTTTAGCCTATCCCGAAACCTGGCTCTGGTCCTATAAACACTGGAGAAACGTCGCCCCCGGTGATGACCCAACCAAATACCCTACCTATAACTAACTCAGCCACTGAACGAATAGAATTCCGCCAAGGCAAACACAGAACAATACGACCGCAGTAATCATGCTGTTGACCGAGTGCTTTGCATGGACGTGCCTGCTCATGGCTCCGATCATCAGAGACAGACCAACCCTGAAAATGCCCATAGGGTAAGCCCAGGAATCCAAAGCGCAAGAGCTCCCACAATCTCCACCGCCCCAATTAAATACATGATTTCCAGCGAAAAATGAAAATCATAAAACTGCGCCACCAACGGCTTAGCCCTCATCAGCTTTGCGCCGCCCGCAATAATAACGGCCAGTGACGTAATAATCCTCAATATCATAAGAAGCAGCATATTCATGGGGTAGCTCCTTTCAGTGAATGGAAGTTAGCATAACGCATTTCTCTGATCTGATAGAGAAAGAACGATTGCTCCTCCTTTCACAGGTCTTTTATTTTAGCGGCGTAACTTCCTGATTATGAGGCTGACTGGGAGAGATCGGTCGGCTTGTAGGCGGGAAGCGAGCCGTAGGTTTCGCGCTCTTCGGCCACGATGACGAGCAGCGCGTTGCGCAAAAGAGCTAAGTTTCCGACTAGATTGAGGTTGCGGCTTCTCGCCAGATGACATCTTTACTCTAGTGATTGCGGTTCTCGACGCCGGCCCAATGCCCGCGAATTCCTTACCATTTCGAAGGACGTTGCTCCAGACCGCAATGATGCTTTGCGCGTAAGTGAATCCGCACTTCATGGTGCCTGTGGGAAGGATGGAAATCGCGCGTTGTTCAATGCACCCGTGGCCCTTATTTGCCGGACCGTAGCGGGGCTTGGTTTTGGCAAAGGCTTTTGTGATATCTTTGAGTAGGTTGCCTTTGACCTGCAGAAGGTATTCCCCTCCTTTTTCCGCGATGGCTCGAGCGGTTTGGTGCTGGCTGTGGAGTGGGTCAGCTGTGACGGCTTTTCAGTCGAGCGCCGGTAGTTGCTCAAGCAGATCCTGCGCAGCTTTCAGCTCGCAGTTTTCGCCGTCGCCTTTTTTTAGAGCAATGGGCCATGGCTTCGGGCGCGCCGGTCTCGGGGTCGACGAGTTTCTTCTTCCATTCAGGATTTGCAATCTTCATCCATCCTATGGGAGCAGATACCGCTGGGTTTTAGGTAGTTGGAGAATTTTGAAATAGAACCCTGATCCTGGGCCCATGGTCTTTTCATCTACAGGCCCTTTAGGCAATGCGGGTATGAAAAACCGATTTTCGTAGACAATTCCCTCTCGGTTTGTTTTTGTACTCTCGATG
>JADGFE010000255.1 GCA_016744085.1 Kiritimatiellales bacterium
ACAAAACACTTCCCGGATTCGTAGAGGCGATTGCTGCGAATGGAAACAACGCTTTTTCAATGTTGATGCGACGATGCTAGCTCATATAGAAAGACCGTGTGGTTTTGAGTATTCTGTGAATCTTGTGGTTAATCCTCCCAGAGAATTTCCCGCGATTCAAAAACCGGCCCGTCTTTGCAGCACCGCGCCCATTCCCAGCCATCTTCCGTTTTACGTTTAATGACGCAAGTCAAACAGGCGCCAACGCCGCAGACCATGTTTTCGTCGAGCGAGAGCCAAGCGGTAAAGTCGTGCTCAATCGCTCTATCGCCCATGGCTTTCAGCATTGGGCCCGGGCCGCAGACAAACAGCTCCAGCTTATTGATGTCCTGTTCTTTCATCCAGGGATCAAACGCATCGGTCACAAGGCCTTCAATGCCGAGTGACCCGTCGTTCGTGGTGGGGCGGACATCCCAGCCGAGGTCTTTAAATTCTTCCACACAAAGAATGTCTTCAGCCGTACGGCCCCCAAAAAAGGCGACGCCTTTAACCGGAAGTTCTTTTGCTTTAAGGTAGAGCGCGGCATTGCCGTAGCCACCGGCCACCAGCACGGGCAGGCTGTCTTCTTTCATCTGCGGATAGCCGTTTCCGAGCGGACCGACAATATCGACGGTATCGCCAGTCTGTAGTGGAACCATCGATTCGGTGCCGCGGCCAACCGGTTTATAGAGAATGGCTACACCCTCGTCGCAGGCTTTATAAATGCTGAACGGGCGGCGTAGAATCCGGTCGCCGAGGTGAGGAATCTGCAGATGCAGAAACTGGCCGGGTTTCACGAGGGGGCCAATCGCCGGCGCAGCAAGGCGCAGAATACGGTATTCACCCTGAAAATTGTCATGTTCGAGTACGATTGCTTTTTGCTGTTTCATATAGGCGCGGGATAATGGGCATTTCACCAAAGCAGGTCAAACCTTTCCCGTAAAACGCGGAGAGGTCTACCGACTTGTAGTCGGAGTCGTTGACTCCGGATTGGTAGAAAAAGTTTTGATAGGATGAATAGGATGTACGGGATAGATCCGCTGCATCCTATTATCTGGTCTCCTTGATTTGGAGGGCAGGGAAATTGCTGGCGCAATTATGTTCCGACCTAACGGTAGAGCGGGGCAGGAGAGCGGATTCTCTGTAGGTCGGCCCTCCTCCTAAAAAGGTAGTTCCTGCAAAAGCATTCTGATTCATTGCGAAAAATACGCCAAGTTTTGGGGCGGTAGTGATCTGAAGTAGTTATATCGTATACTATATGAAAATAGCTTTAAAATGGCCTAAAACAGGTGTAAATATATAGAATTCTATATGAAAATGTGGGTTATAATTTATTTCGCCCCACTGGTATTGCGGCTAGAAATGGACCTTTAAATTGCCGCTATAGGTCGTGGACTTCCAGCCATCGGCAAGCTGTTGGTCAATGCGTAGATCAATATCAAGCCGCTCATTAACTGTCGTTAAAAGTCCGGCCCCGATTACGAACGTATCTTCTTCTGGGGATTGGATTCCTGCGCTAGCTCCTGTGCCTGTGCCATCCGTGGTGTATGAAATTCTATCGGGATCGGTGTTAAAGTTGTGCCGCCAGTGCAGACGCAGTTCGGGCAGAAATAGAAGAGCATCACCCGCAGGGAAGAGCATGGCGGCATTGGCACCAAGGGTTGATTCGAAGAACCAATAGTCGTAGGAATCGTAGGTATTGTTCAGAATGCCGGTTTCGGTAAAGCTATCCTGATGATAATAGTTCAGCTGCCCGCCCAGTTCGGGGGTAAGGGCAAGCCGGTCTGTAACTTGGAACTGGTAGCCACCACCGATATAAACGGCCACATTCTCAGCATCGTACTCTGCTTGCGCCGGCATCAGTGATCCACGCTGAGATTCAACCTTGTTTTGTCCGTACGACAGGCTGGAATCAATGAACCACGCATCAGCTCCATACGAACCGTAGAGCGATCCAAAGTAGGTCTCCACATCGCTCGAGCCCGGCTCATCGGTATCCACATCGGTACGCGCCGACCCTCCCGCAACACCAATAAGACTGTTCCCGAAAGCTTTCTCCACACCAATCACCATTCCAGCAACGTTGGCATCGTATCCGGTAAAATCAGAATCCGGATCTTTGGTAGCATTACTGCCATAGCCCTTCATCCAACCGTTCAGCCCCTTGCGCCCTTCACTGGGGCCTGCCGCGCCATCCGGACTAGGCCGCGACGAAGCCATGCCGCCGGACTTACGGAACGAATCCATATGCCGCAACACCTGGCTCTGCTGCGCCTGTTGCCCGGAGTGGACCGCCTGAAGCACCATCGGGGAGGCGGCGGTGTTGAAATAGCGTTTGAGCTCGGGAGCAACATCTTGACGGTATGTTGGATTATTTAAGTGAGTTAGCAGGTCAATCAGCTTGTCTTGAAATTCGAGTGCTAAGACCATTTCCCCATTTCTGAACGTATCAATAAATTTCGCTAATCCAGGGGAAAGAGGACTGTCTTTCTTGTCGGCAAGAGGAGTGCTCGTGGCATGTACATTTATATGTTGCTGAGTAGAGGTTGAGGTGAGGTCAAAAGTGTAAGTGGTGAGGTAATAGTTGTTCGCTGAGGACGAGATGGAATTTAAATCCTGTTGCGACAAGGTATGTGTATTCGAGGATGTATTAATTATGCCTCTTCCGCAGAATCGGTGGGTAGTATGCTGCCCTTTTATGCCCCTAACCCCTGAAAACAGGAGATTTTCCTTTAAAATAGACCCTTTCTTT